>CAUBUJ010000042.1 GCA_958439155.1 uncultured Veillonellaceae bacterium | reverse complement strand
TATGAATATGGAATAGGTAATCCTATTTTCCATGACTAAATTATCTAAAGCGGCTGCCTGGGGAAAGTCACTCCCCGCGGCCGGTCTTACCAATGATCAGGAGGAATTATGTGGAAAACAAAACTCACTGAACTGCTTGGAATCGACTATCCAATTATCCAGGGCGCCATGGCGTACCTGTCTGAAGCAGGCCTGGTATCGGCTATGTGCCATGCCGGCGCGACCGGCGTCATTGCCACCGGCGGATCCAGCGTCGACTATGTGCGGGAACAGATCCGCAAAGTCAAAGATGTAACGAAGAAGCCTTTCGGCGTCAATCTCATGCTCCAGTCGCCGAATAAAGACGATATTGCCCAGCTGGTATGCGATGAAAAGGTTCCTTTCGTCACCATCGGCGCCGGCAATCCGGTTCCCTATTTTGAACCGCTCCACGCGCACGGCATCAAGTGCATTCCGGTAGTCCCCAATGTGAAGCTGGCCAAACGGGTCCAGGAAAAAGGCGCTGACGCCATGGTGATCGAAGGCATGGAAGCAGGCGGCCATGACGGCAAGCTCACCACTATGGCCCTCATGGAAAACGTACTCCCTGAGATTGAGATTCCTGTAGTCGCTGCCGGCGGCATCGTAGACGGCCGGGGCATCGCGGCGGCTCTTATTATGGGCGCGTCCGGCGTGCAGATGGGTTCCCGCTTCCTCCTCGCGAAGGAATGCATTCTCCATCCCAACGCGAAGGAAGCGATCATCAAAGCGTCCGACGTAGATTCCACCGTCACCGGATTCACCAAGAATGACAGCGTCCGCGGTCTTTCCAACAAATGGAGCAAAGCCTATCTTGAAAAAGAATACAGCGGCGCGCCGAAGGAAGAACTGGCAGAATTGTCCAAGGGCACCAATTACAAAGGCGCCATCGAAGGAGATACGGAAAACGGCTTTGTGCTCGTCGGCATGTCCCTGAACCGTCTCATCCGCGTTCAGCCGGTACAGGAAATTATGGATGAGCTGGTCCAGGAAACAGAAGAACGGCTCGCCCTCGGCACTTCTCTCCTGAAATAATTCTTGATTTCATCATCATTCATAGTAAAGGAGGATATCCTATGTATACACTTGGCACCCAGAATTTCAAGGGCAAAGTTCCCCAGATCAGCCCGAATGCGTTTGTCGCTCCCGGCGTTCATCTTTACGGCGATGTCCGCGTCGCTGACGAAGCGAGCCTGTGGCCCTGCGTCGTCGCCAGAGGCGATGTGAATTACATTTCCATCGGTAAGTGCACCAATGTGCAGGACCTGGTTTGTCTCCATGTAGCCGATAACAATCCCTGCATTGTAGGCGACTATGTCACCATCGGCCACTGCGCGTGCGTGCACGGCTGCGTCATTGAAGACCACTGCCTCATCGGCATGCATGCCACGGTGCTCACCGGCGCCCATATCGGCCGCGGCTCCATCATTGCCGCCGGCGCCCTCGTTCTCGAAAACCAGGTCATTCCGCCGAACTCCCTCGTGGTAGGCGTTCCCGGCAAGGTCGTCCGCAAACAGGATGTGATCAAGAACCTTCACGAACAGGCTCTGAAATACAAAACTGAATGGGCTGTGGAATACGGCGCCAATCCGGACATCGGCGGCGAGCTCTACGACGGCACGAAAGTTTTCTAATTGGGCAAAATAAAAAGGATATCCTTTCAAGGGTATCCTTTTTATTTTGCCTTTTTGGTATCTGCTTATTTCAGCACCTCTTCCGCGGAAGCAGGCATATCCGGCGCGTCGCTGCCGAACCACTTCTTGTGGATTTCGTTGAGCGTTCCTTTCTGCTTGAGCGAGGCCAGCGCCTTGTTCACTTCGCTCCGGAGCGCTTCGTTGTCTTTGTTGAAGCCGAAGCCGAAATACTGTTTCTTCACATTGGGCAGGGGGAAGGTCACAAAATCCTTGCTGTCCTCGCTGGTTTTCATGAAATATTCCGCCACCGGCTTGTCCATGATGCCCGCTTCAGAATTGCCTGCCTTAAGATCCATTGTGATTTCCGAGCTGCTGTCGAGGCCCTTCATTTTGAGACCGTTTTCTTCGCAGTAAGTCGCGCCGGTGGTAGCCATCTGGACCGCGACGGTAACGTTCTTCAGATCGTCCGCGCTTTTCACGCCGCTTGATTTCTTGGCCAGCACATAGAGCGTGGTCTCATAATCCGGGGCGGAAAAGAGAATTTTCTCCGCTCTCGGTTTGGTAATAGTCATCCCTGTGACAGACATGTCAATTTCCCTCGACAGAAGCGCTGGAATGAGACCGTCAAAGCTGTAATTCTTAAAAGTCACTTCCCGGCCCATTTCCTTGGCCAGCGCTTCCGTCAGGTCAATTTCGTAGCCTTTGAAGGTATCTCCATCCTTGAATTCGAAAGGCACGTACGTCGCGCTGGTGCCGACACGGATCGGCTCTTTCGCGGAAGAGGCCTCTTTCTTGTCTCCGCCGCATCCTGCCATAAGAACTGCCGCTGTCACTGCCGCCGCGGTGAGAAGGGCTGCTGTCCATCCTTTTTTCATAATTCCTCCTTATATTACATAAATATGACGTATTATACTCCTTTTTGACAGGGCGGAACCGGTCTTTTCCATAGAAATGACGCACTGTTCTTTGTGAAAAAGGAATAAAAAAAGGAGGCACCGCCTCCCTTTCTTTCAGTCATAGTCCCAGATGCGCTTCCCAGGCTGTGCGGTACCGCTCGAACCGCTCCGCCGCGTCTCTTTCCCCTTTTCCTTTCAGGGAATAGTAAATTTTGATCTTTGGTTCCGTACCGGAAGGGCGGACCGCCATCCACGAACCGTCTGTGAGAATAAATTTCAGCACATTCTCTTTCGGAAGATCGGCGATGCCCTTTTCGAAATCGAGGACCTTTACAATGTCTGGAATGACAGCCCGGGGGTCTTCTTTCCGAAGAGCGGCCATGCTTCCCTGGATCTTCTCGAGGCCTTCTTTCCCTTTGAGAGTATACGACGTAAGCTTGTCCAGGCAGTAGCCGTATTTCTGGTAGAGCCGGCGCAGGCCGTCAGCGAGGGTCATGCCCTGCGCTTTGTACCACGCCGCCATTTCCGCGATGAGCATAGCCGTCACCACCGCGTCTTTGTCCTGGGCGTGGGTCCCGGCAAGGTAGCCGTAGCTTTCTTCATAGCCCATCAGAAAATCATGGGAAGGATCTTTTGCGTACTGGCTGATTTTTTCCCCGATATACTTGAAACCGGTCAGCGTTTCCTCCACCTGTACCCCTTTGGAACGGGCAATGTCCGCGCCGAGCTCGCCAGTGACTACGGTCTTCACAATGGTGGATGCCGGGGTGAGCTCCCCCTTCTTCATAGTGAGCAGGAAATGCACCAGAAGCGCCCCCATCTGGTTGCCGCTCAGGAGGATAAAATGATCTCCGTCGCGCACGCCGGCGCCGATACGGTCACTGTCCGGATCGGTACCGATGACGATATCTGCGCCGTTTTTCTCTGCGAGCGCGATCCCGAGAGCCAGTGCCGCGTGATCTTCCGGATTGGGGGAGCGCACCGTCGGAAAATGGCCGTCAGGCTGCTCCTGTTCCTTCACCACTTCCACCTGGTCAAAGCCGGCCATTTTCAGAAGGGCCCGCACCGGTTTGTTGCCCGAGCCGTGAAGCGGCGTATACACGATGGAAAGAGGGGGCGGATTGCCTTTGTAAATGGACTGGGCAAAAGCGGCGGAAAGATAGTCTTCTACCGTATCCTGCCCAAGCCAGGTGAAAAGGTCCTCATGGCCGGCCTTTGGAATATAGGCCAGATCCGTCACAGCGTTGACATAAGCGGTGAGGCGGTCCGCATCAGCCGGAACGAGCTGCCCTCCATTGGGGCCGTATACCTTGTATCCATTGTATTCTTTCGGATTGTGGCTTGCCGTAATGACGATCCCGGCGAGCGCGTGAAAATGCTTTACCGAGAAGGAAAGAACAGGGATTGGCTCGAGTTCTTTGAAAATCCGCACAGGAATTCCTGCGGCGCAGAGCACCCGCGCCGCTTCTTCCGCGAATTCCCTCGAATGAAGGCGGGAATCATAGGCGATGACCACGCCCCGGGAGAGCTCCCCTGGATAGAGAGCGGTCAAGTAATCGGCCAGTCCCTTCGTCGCCCGTCCTACGGTGTAAGCGTTCATCCGGTTGGAGCCGGCACCCATGATGCCCCGGAGGCCGGCTGTGCCGAATTCCAGATCTTTGTAGAAGCGGTCTTCCAATTCTTTTTCATCCGTAATGGACTGCAGTTCTTCCTTTGTTTTCTCATCAGCCCAGCTGAGCCAGTCTGCGAGACGTTCTTGATAAGTCATTTTTTCTCCTTTATTTGTGACGGGAAATCTGCCCTTCCGGCAGCGTTTCATCCAATGCGGGGTATCCGCCTTCCGGACGGAACCGGGCCCCCAGACCGGTGCAGGTGAGCGCGGCGCAGTGAGAAGCGAAACGGAGCGCCTTCTCCACAGGCCGCTCCTTGACGAGGTACGCTTCAATGAGGGCACCCATGAAAGAATCCCCCGCGCCGGTGGTGTCCACCGCGTTGACCGGGAAAGCCGGCGTTTCAACGATGCGCCCATCCGGCAGAAAAGCCCGGGATCCTTTGCTTCCTTCTGTGAGGACAATCAGGCTCTCCGGCGAGTACTTCCGGAAGAACCGTCCCTGCTCCATGGGATCATCGCTCCCAGAAAGCTGGCGCGCCGCGTCTTTGCAGGGCACCAGAAGATGGGCGTAGCGGAGCGTTTCCAGGATCTGCTCTCTGGTCACGCCCATTTCTTCATAGAGGGGAAGGCCGATCTGGATGGAAATGGCAATCCGCCGGTCCCCGCAGTATGCTTCTTTCACCGCAGACAAAGCGGCCCATCCAGGGAGAAGATCCGTAAAAAAGACCTTGGCCTGATGAATCATATCCCGCTCCTTCTGGCTGAGACGGAGTTTGAAGAAAGCGTCTCCCATGATGAGAAGAATAAATTTTTCCCCATGCTGGTCCACCACGATTTCCGTATGGGTCGTAATTTCCCCCGGGCGGGTATAGAGACAGGACGTATCTACCCCTTCCGCCGCAAGCGAGGACCGTACGGTCGCCCCCGGGCCATCATCGCCGATGGTACCGATATAGGCGGCGCGGCTTCCCAGGCGGGCTGCCTGCACCACAATATTGGTGCCGCTGCCGCCGGGCTGGCTTTCCACATGCTGGACCATACTGAAACTGTCGCTTCCCGGCAGCTGGTCCACTGTCATAAGCACATCTGCCGCAAGCGTTCCAAGGCCGCAAAGATCATAGGTCATACTGTACCTCCCCAGTTGTTAAATACTTCTCATAAAAACGCACTGTCCTGGCCAGGCCCTCCGCGAAGGGCGTCTTCGCTGTCCAGGAGAGCTCTCTTTCTATTTTTTCTGTTTGAAGCGCGTACCGCCGGTCATGCCCGGGCCGGTCCGCGGTGAGCTGAAAACAGGGCCCCTCAAAAGAAAGAAGCGAAGCGATCTTCCTTACTACCTCCCGGTTATTGATTTCACAGTGACCGCCGATATTGTAAATTTCCCCTTCCCTCCCCTGTTTCAAAATGCGGAGAAGCGCCTCGCAGTGGTCTTGTACATAGAGCCAGTCCCGCACATGGAGCCCGTCTCCGTAGAGCGGCACCGGCCTGCCTTCAAGAAGGCACTGGATGGCAAAAGGAATAAGCTTTTCCGGAAACTGGAAAGGGCCGTAATTGTTGGAACACCGGGAAATGGTCACCGCCAGTCCATAAGTGCGGCGGTACGATAGAACGAGCAGATCCGCCGACGCTTTCGACGCGCCATACGGACTGGACGGGGCCAGCCGGTCCTCTTCCCGGAAAGGGGTCCCTCCGGAAAGGGGCAGGTCCCCATAAACTTCATCGGTCGAAACCTGATGGAAGCGCTGGGTCCCATAACGGACACATGCATCCAGGAGCACCTCCGTCCCCAATACATTGGTTTCCAAAAAGAGAAGAGGCCCCTTGATGGACCGGTCCACATGGGTTTCCGCGGCGAAATGAATGACCGCGTCAGGCCTCTCCTCTTTAAAAAAGCGGTCCATCCATTCCCTGTCGCAGATATTCCGGTGAAAGAAACGGACCCGGCCGCCTGCCTCCGCTTTCGCCAGCCACCGGCGATTCCCTGCGTAAGTCAGCGCGTCCACGCAGAGAATCTCATCCTCTGTCCTGGCAAGAGAGGCCGCGATGAAATTGGCGCCGATAAACCCCGCGCCGCCTGTGACGAGAAGTTTCACCGTTCCCCCCTCCGCACATGGCGCCGCCACACATAGAGCCCCACCAGGAGCTGGCTCACTCCGGCGAGGAAATAGACGGACGCCATAGAAAAATATAAGGTGATCCCCGCCGACAGAAGGGGCCCTGCCATATTGCCGAACTGCTGGGACGTATTGGCCAGGCCGAAAACCCGTCCCCGGAAATTTTCATCGGTATATTTCACAAAAGCCGCGTTGATGGACGGAGTCGTGCCGATGAGAAAGCACCCCACCAGAAATTGGCAGAGTCCAAATCCCCATACGCTCCGGGGCAGGCTCTGCACCATGAGGAGCGCTCCCGCACAGGAAAATGTCACTGCCATGGCCCAATAATAGCCTTTTTTCTGCCCGATTTTTCCCCACATCGCCGTAGTGAGCGCCCCGGCGATGCCGCCGCAGCTCAGGATCACTCCGGAAATGAGATCTACATTCTCCATTGTCCCCTGGAGTTCTCCAATATAAAGAGACGTTACCGGCTGGATCATAAGAAGCGCGCTCTGGAAAAGGAAAAAGAAAATCAGAAGCTCTTTCAAATGGGGCTCGCCCCAGGCGAAACGAAGATCTTCCATGATGGACGTATCCGCTCCAGCGGCGGTTCCCGCTTTCTTTTCCCGCACGAAGAGCCATACCGCCAGGCTGATCGCCCAGAGAACGGCCCCGCCGATAAAAAAAGATGCCCGCATGCCAAACAGGTGGGAGACTGCCCCGCCAATAAGAGGCCCGCAGATGCCGCCCACCACGAGCGCTGTCTGGGCAAGCCCCAGTGTCATGCCGATCCGCTTCTCATCGGTGCTCTGGGAAATGATGGCCAGCGCCGCCGCGACGAACCCATTGGCAAACCCCTGGAAGGCCCGCGCCCAGAGGAGCTGCCACTCATTCTGTACCAGCCCGCAAAGCACATAGGACAGCCCGATCAGGAGAGACGCCCGGATGACCATCCGTTTCTTTCCCTTCGTGTCGGCCAGCTTTCCCCAGATGGGGCCCATGAGACCGGCCACGAGAAAGCACACAGAAAAGATGAGCCCTGTCCAGAAATGAAGATCCGGTCCTGTGACGCCCAGCTCCATCAGGTAGAGCGGCAGGAAAGGAATGAGCATCGTATAGGCAGCGGAAATAAAAAACATGGTCACAATGAGCGTATATACATTTTTCTTATTCACTGCGCTCCCCTCTCAGCGGATTCCGCGGTTTGCGCCGCCTTCCATAAAAGCGATGGCGTCATCCATCATATTGGTCGTCACAAAATGCCCGAGGCCCGGATAAGTCACGCGCCGTCCCATTCCGCCTGCCCTGGCGAGCGCCTCCGCAAAATGGGCCTGCGCTCTTGGATCGACTGAAGTGTCCACTTCCCCATTGGTCATGAAAATGGGGACATCCTTCATTGCTTCCACATGACGCGCCGGTGACGCCGCGGCAATCCGGTCATAAAGCGGCCAGTCCCGGCGGAGCACCACGCCGAACCGCGCCTCGATAAAGAGATGGGTCAGCTCCCAGTCGCCGGAGCCATTGAAACTCACCGCGCCGGCGATTTTGCTCCCATAGCGCCAGGCAAGGCCCATCGCCGTGATGCCTCCCATAGAGTGGCCCATCACCCAGGGGGTTCTATATCCCTTCGCCCGGAGCCACGACGCAAGAGCGGGAAATTCCTTCATATTCTGAAAGATGGTATCCCAGAAAAGGTCATACGCCGGCACCGTATAATAATCAGGGAGCGCTCCCCGCGTCCCATGGTGGACAGCGTCTGCGCAGAGCACCGTATAGCCATACGCGGCGAGAATGAGCGCCCTCGTCTTCTGGAGCGCGGCAGTGCTGCTCCAGCCATGGTAAAAAATGACAGCTTTTGCCGGATCTTTTTTCACTGGATACACCACAAAAGCGGGAATATCCCCAATTTTTACCGGCTCTACAGGAAATTGAATCATTTCTTTCTCTCCTCCGGATGAAAATAATCGGTCCACTTCCACCGGTTGTGCAGCCAGAACCATTCTTCCGGATACTTCCGGATCCATTCTTCCAGTCTCGCGTTGATTCTGTCCGTGATCTGCTGGATCGCCTCTTTCTTTTTAAGGCCCTCATCGGCGCGGACCGGATCTTCCACATAAATGGTATATGTTTCCGGCCCGGTCTGATGGATCAGAACAATAAAAACAGGCAGTTTGCAGAGCATGGCGAAATGGGCGGGCCCTGTCGCAGTGAGGGTACGCTGCCCCATAAAAGGCGAAAGAAGTCCTGTATTTCCCGGATCCTGGTCGCAGAGAAGACCCACAAAGTACCCCTCTTTCAAGCGGCGCAGCATATCGCGCACACCGGTTTTATATTCCACCGTCTGTCCCGGAAGAGACCGGTATTCTGTAATGAACCGGTCAAACTCTTCATTCTTCTGCTTCATTGCCACCGACAGGAGGGGATAGCCGTAAAGTGCGAGCGCCGCCCCTTCCATTTCCCAGTTGCCGCAGTGAGTTGCCGCGAGGATGGCCCCTTTCCCTGCCGCCTTGGCCGCGTCCAGCTTTTCCTTTCCCACAATGGTCACATGGTTCCGGATATTTTCTTTGCTGAGCAGAGGAAAACGGAACATGGCAACGCCGAGAGAGCCGAAACGGACAGCAGACGCTTTCGCGATCCGCTCCGCCTCGTTCCTGTCCTCCGTAATGCCGCTCCGGAGAATATTATCCACTGCGAGCCGCTTCCGTTTCGGCGGCACCAAAAGCCAGAACAGCCGGCCCAGCGCCTCTCCCATCCGGGCGGCCCCTCCCGGAGACAGGCGGCAGCACACAGCGCTCAGCCCTTTCAATAACTGATAGGTTCCTTTCATACGATCCTCTCTATTCCAATCATGACGCATCATGGATTTTCTTAATATTATAATATCTGGCCGCCGTTACGGCTATAGGAAATTCTGCCCTTCCGCGAGGCATCAAAAAACTGCCATACCAGAAGGTACAGCAGTTTTCAAAAACCGTGTCGTTATTTTTTGTGGATATGCACAGGCGGATAGGTTTCCAGATTCGGCGCTGTCTGGATGCGGTAAGTCTTGCAGAAATAAATCACAAGACCTGCGATGGCCACGATGATGCCGTCGGTGATAATATCCCAGCCGCAGCCATACACGGCATAAATGCTGTAAATGGCGCCGCATACCGCGGTGAAATTGGCAATCTTTGCTTTTCTTCCCACAAGGCCCTCGACCGTCTGGAGCCGGCTCACAGAGAACATCGCCAGGAGGTACGGGATGAGGTTGATCATCACCGCCAGATTGATGAGGATATTGAACTGCTTCAGCAGGGTCGGGCTGATGGTGGACATGGTCAGGATCGACTGGATCGTAACCAGTGCCATGATCGCTACATAAGGAGAACGGAAACGGTTCACCTTCGTCAAAATATGAGGGAAATGGCCGAGACCTGCAGCATTTCTCACCACTTCAGAAATGGTAAACTGCCAGGCCGTGAGAGACACGAAGCAGGAGCACACCAGCATGCCGGACACAAAAGTCCCTGCGGCGTCACCGAACATGGCGGCATAAGCCAGTCCGAAAGGCGCTTCCGAACCGATGAGCTGCTGGTACGGCACCAGGCCGCCGATGATCGCGGTAGAAACCGTGTAAACAAATCCCGCAAGGAGCGTCCCTGCGAGCACCGCGATCGGTACATTCCGGGTCGGATTTTCTACGGTCTCCGAATTGGCGCACGCCGTTTCAAGACCGAGGAACGCCCAGAGAATGACCGCGATGGAATCACGCATGGTAATGGAGAAAGGCATATTCTCCGGATTCCAGGCGGCGGCATAAATATCCGGGCTGAAAAAGTACCATCCCGCGAGAAGGAGACCCGCTACCGGCGCGAGGACGCAGCACACGCCGAAAGTGGAGAAACGTCCCGCTTCTTTCGGGCCCCAGAAGCTGATGGAAGCCGCTGCCATGAGCACGGCAATCGTCGCCAGGCACACCCCGAGAGGAGACAGTTCAAAGCCAAAGAAATAGGAAGCGTAACTGACCACGCCGGTGGCGATAGCGATATTGGCGATAATCAGAGAAATCGCGTAGGTGAAGTTCGACAGGAAATTGCCTGCTTTGCCGAAACGGTATTCCGCGTAGCCCCCCATGCCGCCGCTCTTTTTCCCGTACATGCCGCACACGGAAAAAGCGTAGGCCAGGAGCGTCGCCCCGAAGGACGCGAGAATCCACGCGAAAATAGATACAGTCCCGATTTCAGCCAGTTTGGACGGCAGAAGAATGATGCCGGATCCCATCATATTGATGGCGGTGACGGTGGTGAGCTGGAGCACTCCCATTTTTTTGCTCTTGGACAATGTACTTCCCCCTCTTTCTTTTGTTGTTTCTGCAGATCCCCTGCAGCGGAAAGTTTGTCCCGGACCCGCAAGCTCCGGAAATTTGGCCTTTACAGGCAAGCGGGAACCCCATTTGCTTTCATTGGACAGCAGCCTTTCCATCTCCGATGGACTGTCCTCTGGTGAAAGAAACAGGGTATAAAAGAAAACCATGGAGGAAAATATTTCCTCAGACCTTTGGGTGCCGCTCGACCGCGCATACGGGGCGCACCACAGCTTTGCGAAAACAATATACCATATTTACCACGCCAGTACAATACTTTTTCTCCAAAAAATTTTACGGAGTTTTGAGGACTTTAAAGAAGAAAGAAGAAAAATGGAGAAAAATCGCGAAAAAGAAGGCCTATTCCGTATTACCATACTTTGGAATGGCCTATCATAGAATGGCATGATTTTTATATGAAATTTATGCAGATCCCCAAATAGTCCCGTTTTATGGGCATTTTTTAAAATCCCGCCCTTTTCCCAGCCATGCGTAGAGGGATAAAATCGCGCAAAAAATGACGGATTACGCATAGAAAAGGCAGAGCGGAAAATGCCTTCATTGCCTCAAAACAGCCCTAAATCACCCAGTACCGCCCAATTTGGGAAAGTATCTCTCTTTATCCCCTGACGGTCCGCCTTATAGAGTTCTTCTATGGAACCTTACAGAAATAAAAATCAAGGATCGCCCTGTGAAATACCAGCGTCATACCGCCAAATGCGGTCATGTTCCAGAAGGCCATTTCCCCTCCTGCAAGGCGGTTTCCCACAGCAAAAAGCGCTCCATCCCACAATTGGAATGAAGCGCTTTTTATTGGACCGCTTTCACCGGCGCCGCCTGCAGGATATCCTCTATTGGCGTCCTGCAAAAGATGGTTTGGCGCGACCTCTTATTTTCCTTTCACCACGCGGACCCGCTGGATGGTGGGATTGCCGTTCTGATCTCTCTCCACAGTATCCACACGGAACCGTTCCAGTTCCATATGGAATTCCGCTTCCAGGCCGGCCGGAATTTTCACGCCCTTTTCCAGCGCCCGGTAAAGCATGGCCGCGAATTCGTAGCGGGTCATCGTCCGGTCACCGCCGAAATTGCCCGCCGGATAACCGGTGATGATGCCCTGCTCCGCCAGGCCCTTCACGTATTCATAGGCCCAGTGATTCTCCGGCACATCCGGGAAAATGGGATCCGCCAGGTTCTCCTGTACGGTCCGCTTTCCAGTAAGCTCACCCACGAGGGATACGAGCTGCTGGATCTGCGCGCCCTGAGCCGCTACGACCGCGCGGAGATCTTTGATTTCCTTAGCCATGGCCACACGGGAGGTGGACACATTATTCCCCTGGCCAAGCTTAAAGGAAACGCCGGCATTCACCATATTCTCACCGCCGCCCATGGAGCCGCCAACAGAGAACATGGTATCTTCATTGGGCCGGTAGTACATGCCTACTGCCACTGCATTGGCCCCGGCGTAGTTGCCGTAGCCCGCGGCGAAGTCCCACTTGTCGTCCGGATCAAAGTCGAGCGGATGAAGCGCCGCCAGAGCCGCAG
>CAUBUJ010000041.1 GCA_958439155.1 uncultured Veillonellaceae bacterium | reverse complement strand
TATTTCTCTTCAGACTCCAGACTTTTGTCTTCAGACTTTTCCCGCGGCGCACCAGATCTCTGCGCTTTGTACTTTGCGCTCTGCGCCTTGCCCCAGGGAACAAGACGCAATGGACGTCATCCAGTTCAAAGGGAAAGAGGAAGAAATTTCGCAGGAGGCCGCATTGTTTTTCATGGAACATTTATGCTACAATGGAGAAAAAAGGGATGTGGTTTCCAAAGGCGGTGAGGGAATGGACAAGTTTATAGACTGGGAAGAACTGTCGCTCTCGGACAATTTCCTTTTTCAAAAAGTAATGCGCAACAAGAGGCTCTGCAAGCGCCTCATTGAGAATATTCTCCGGATTAAAATCCGAGATATTACTTATCCGGAAGAAGAAAAATCGATCAACATGGATCTGAACAGCAAAAGCATCCGCCTGGACGTATATGTGGAAGACGATACAGGGAGAGTGTATGACCTGGAAATGCAGACCACATCCGGCCCGGAAAAAGAACTGCCCAAGCGGACGCGGTACTACCAGGGCATGATTGACATGAACCTCATCGAAAAAGGAGCGGACTACGAAGACCTGAATCCTTCCTACATCATTTTCATCTGTACCTTTGACCCATTCAAGCGGGGACTCCCGATGTACACCTTTACCAATCGCTGTCATGAAGATGGGGAAGAACTGGGGGATGAAGCGACGAAATTATTTTTAAGCAGTCCCAATTACGAAAAAGCGGAGAATTCTGATCTCCGGTCTGCGCTGAGGTACATTCAGGAAAAGATAGCGGAAGGAGAATTCGCCGAAGAATTGGACCAAGAGGTCAAAAAGGTGAAAGAACAAAAAGAAACGAGGCGGGAATATATGACACTGGAAATGGAAATCCGGAAACAGAGAGAAGATGCTATGGCCATAGGCATGGAAAAAGGTGTTTTAAAAACGGCTTTTTCCATGATCAAGAATGGCCTGCCGCTGGATATGGTATCGAAATGCACGAATTTGTCCATTGACACGTTGAAGAATTTGGCCAAACAGGACAAGCTGATATAAAACAGAAAAAAGAAGAAAGCGCGGTTATGCTGTGCTTTCTTTTTTTTGTCTGCTTCTCATTGCCGTAGTATGTCATGGGGGCGGGGGCAAAGGCAACTGGTGCATCATGAGAACAGGAGCCGTGGTCTGGAGACGGAAGTCTGGAGTCTGAAGAGGAAGCGGAGGGGCTTTTTATATGCGGCTCCGCCGCTCTTCACCATGCGTCCCACGGGTCCCGTGAAAGGGACAAGACGAAATTGCCGGCATCGGAGGTATTTTCTTGAGAGAACATTTTCCCAGTTTCATGCGCCCATGGTCCGCTAAAAACCACTACGTACGCAGGCGCAGCCCCTTCGAGGCCCTTGGCCAGGCCCGCGGTCTAAGGCGGATGGTACGCCATGGGAGCAGGAGCCGTGGTCTGGAGACGGAAGTCTGAAGTCTGAAGAGGAAATAGGAAGAATTTTTGTATGCGGCTCCGCCGCTCTTCACCGTGCGTCCCACGGGTCCCGTGAAAGGGACAAGACGAAATTGCCGTCATCGGAGATATTTTCTTGAGAGAACATTTTCCCGGGTTCATGCGCCCATGGTCTGTTCAAACCCACTACGTACGCAGGCGCGCCCCTCTCAGGCCCTTGGCCAGCTCCCCCCCAAAAAAAGGGGGGAGCCTTGCTTTGCGTCATATCGCCATTTTTTGTGTGTACGCATGCGAATTTGCCAATTCCGCAGAAATGAAGCAGGAACCAAGGCTCGCCCCTTTTGGGGGAGGAGAAGGTGCTTTTTAGCACGTTCTCCGGCGCTAAGAATGGCCCGCAAGGGCATCCGCTGTCGCGCCGCGGGTCTGTCAGCGAAGCCGCCTCCCAGGGGATGAGCCTGGGTACCAGGCGATTTTAAAATCGCTATGCGCAGCGAAGGCCAAATATAAAAAAATCTTTCCGCTTTCCTCTCCAGGCTTTGGGCTCCAGACTTCAGACACCACACTAATGTCGCACAATCCGCCTCAGACCTTCGACCCCAGACCTTTGACCCCACGGGAATGATGCACCATTTGCTCACAGCCAACAATTTCCGTTGGAAACCGGGCATAGAAAAACTGGGGCAGTCACCGGATGTTGGGGGCTGTCCCAGTTTTTTAGATGAGCTTTTTGAAGTATGGAATTTTTTTCAGGAAGTACGTGATGATGACGCCCAGGAGGAAGGCGGTGGTGATCCAGAGGACGGCGTCGATGAAGGGGATCGCCGGGAGATGGGGGAGGAGGATTCTTGTAAGGAGCGGGCGGGTGACGGCGCGGGTGATTTCTTCGAAGAGCATCACGCCGAAGGCCATGCTGCCCAGGAAGATCCACCGGCGCCGCCAGGTGTCTGAGAGGGTGTGACGGGCGAACCAGTACCGGCATGTGCAGAAGACGAAGGCTGTATTGAGGAAGAGGAAGGAGTCGTAGAACCGTTCCGAAATCTGTTCGGTGAGAGCCCCTGCTACATAGCCGTGGTACCAGGTCATGGCGGCGGCGATGACGGTGCCGGCAAGGGCGGCCGCGCCGAGGCGGCAGAGATTTTTTCTGGTGATCCATGATTCAGGGAGGACGTTTTCAATCCAGTAGCCTGTGAGGAAGTAGAATGTAGGCTCGCTCACCGCAAGGAGAGGATTGACGAAGCCGTTGATTTCATTGTGCCCAGAGAAGACGAGGAAGGAGAAGACCGGGATGCACCCTACGAAGAGAAGGTTCAGGCCGATCAGGTAGAGGTAGAGCTTGTTGGTGAGGCTCCGCACCAGCACCCGCCAGATGGGGAGCATGAGAAGGAAGGCAATATAAATATAAAGGAAATAATAGGCCGTGGCCATATTGGCGGAGTAGGTGATGGTGAGGAAGCGGCTCACGCTGAAGTGGCGCTCCGGCACGGCGTAGAAGAAGATATAATTGATCAGGGAAAAAATAAAGATGATCTGGAGGAACCGCCAGATTCTTTTTTTCCACACCACGGAAATGGGTTCGTCCCGGCCAAGGAGCAGGGCGCCGGAGATCATGAAGAAGATAGGCACCGCTGTCTTCACCCAGAAAGGCGCCGCCAGGTAGAGGGGAAACCATGGGGAGTCCTGCTTGGTGAGGTACAGGGAAAAGCCGAAGGTGGAGGAGTGGGTAAACATGACGAGCCAGATGCAGAGCGCCCGGAGGAATTCAATGTGAATTTTCCTGGGCTTCTTCTGCGGAAGAGACGCGCCGCTTTCGGGAGTAGCCGTAGAAATCATCCTTTCTGGAAAAACGGAGAGAGGTGTATATATAAAATAATGCCGCCCATTTGATTTAAGGCGGCGCTCCTTCCCTCTCAACTCTAAGCTCTAAACTTTTCTGCCCCATCATACCACGAATGGAAGCGGACTCAAAGAGAAGGAAATTTTCCTCATTTCCTTTATTGATTTCTCCAAAGACTTTTGATATGATAGTGAGGCATGAGTACACATGCCAGGCGGACTCTGCATCTGTGCCGGTGAAAAAATTCTCTTTCTCCGGTGGCTGCAGGGGAGGAGGCCGGCAGAGGTGAATAACAGGAGGTTATAGTATGGCAGTTGTATCCATGAAACAGTTACTTGAAGCAGGCGTTCATTTTGGTCATCAGACCCGTCGCTGGAATCCGAAAATGGCACGGTTCATTTTCACCGAACGGAACGGCATTTACATCATCGATCTGCAGAAGACCGTGAAGAAAGTGGAAGAAGCGTATGCATTCCTCCGCGATGTGGCAGCTTCCGGCGCTCCGGTGCTCTTCGTAGGCACGAAGAAGCAGGCGCAGAATTCCATTAAGGAAGAAGCGCTCCGGTGCAACATGTTCTATGTGAATGAACGCTGGCTCGGCGGCATGCTCACCAATTTCCGCACCATCCAGACCCGTATCGCCCGTCTGAAAGAACTGGAAACCATGTTTGAAGACGGCAGCACAGAAAAGTACACCAAGAAGGAAGTCATTCTGATGCGCCGCGAACTGGACAAGCTGGAAAAGAACCTGGGCGGCATTAAAGATATGAAGAAGCTCCCCGGCGCGATTTTCATTATCGACTCCAAGAAGGAAGAAATCGCTGTTCTCGAAGCACGTAAGCTCCACATCCCGGTGGTGGCTACGGTCGACACGAACTGCGATCCTGATGTGATTGATTATCCGATTCCTGCCAACGACGACGCGATCCGCGCTGTGAAGCTCCTGGCGAGCAAGATGGCTGACGCGGTCCTCGAAGGACGTCAGGGCCAGCAGGAAGATGCGGAAGAAGCTCCGGAAGCGGCTGCGGAAGAAGCAGAAGCTCCGGCTGAAGAAGCAGCAGAAGACAAGGAATAATAGAACTCTACGGCAGAGACTTGAATTAGAAATTCTGGTGCCGCTCCCGGGGATGCCCGGCAGCAGCGGCAGGATTTCTAATTTTATGTGTACACGAATTGTAAGTGGAATATGGAGGTCAAAGAATGGCAACAATTACAGCAAGCATGGTAAAAGAACTCCGCACTTCTACCGGCGCGGGCATGATGGACTGCAAGAAGGCCCTTACCGAAGCAGGCGGCGATATGGCAAAGGCTGTGGACATCCTTCGTGAAAAGGGACTGTCCCAGGCAGCGAAGAAGGCTGGCCGTGTAGCCGCGGAAGGCGCTGTGGTTTCTTATGTATCTGACGACGGCAAGGTCGGCGTGGTGGCAGAAGTGAACTGCGAAACCGACTTCGTAGGTCAGAATAAGGATTTCCAGGAACTGGCCAAAGCCATTGCCAAGGAAGCCGCTGAAAAGAATCCCGCTGATGTGGAGGCGCTCCTTGCTTCCGACATGAACGGCAAGACCGTGAAGGACGTTGTCACCGAAGCGGTTGCCAAGATCGGCGAAAACATTTCCGTCCGCCGCTTTGTCCGTTTTGAAAGCGCGGAAGGCAAGGTATACAGCTACATCCATGCCGGCGGCAAGATCGGCGTGCTGGTAGAACTCAAGGGCGGCGACGCGGAACTGGGCAAGGACATTGCCATGCAGGTAGCTGCTGCCAATCCGTCTTACCTGGACCGCACAGAGGTGCCGTCTGCGGAACTGGATCATGAAAAAGAAGTTCTCGCGGCGGAAGCACGGAATGAAGGCAAGCCGGAAAAGATCATTGAAAAGATGGTCATCGGCCGGATCAACAAGTACTACAAGGAAGTCTGCCTGGTAGACCAGGAATTCATTAAGGACGGGGATCTCACCATTGCCAAGCTCCTGAAGAGCAAGGGCGCGGAAGTGGTCCGTTTCGTACGGTTCCAGCTCGGCGAAGGCATCGAAAAGAAGCAGGAAAACTTCGCAGAAGAAATCCAGAAGCAGATCAGCAAGTAATCATACAGGAGGGGACGGACCGGCGCGGCAGAGCCGGCCCGCCCCGTCAGGAAGCACGGAACGGAGCCCGGCGGGCAGATCACTGTCCCCCCGCGGGGCAGCGCTGTTTTCCTGCTTCCTTCTGCTGTCAATAAGAGGACACTCCGGTGTTCTCTTATTTTATGGGCAAAATCAGGGACGGCGATGTCTTTTCACCGGCAAGGCTTGAAACAGCCCATAGAGTCGGTTATGATGGTAGAGAGTGTGAGCGCGGTTAGAAGGAATGGGGGATACAATGGAGAATAAGAAGTACAAGAGAGTCATGCTGAAATTGTCCGGGGAAGCGCTGGCCAATGATAAGGGATTCGGCATTGATCCGGAAACGGTGAGCCGTCTGGCCGGAGAGATCCGCACCGTCTGCGAAGCAGGCGTGGAAGTGTCTGTGGTCGTAGGGGGCGGCAATATCTGGAGAGGTCTCAAAGGCAGCGCCGGCGGGATGGACCGGGTGTCTGCGGACTACATGGGAATGCTCGCTACGGTGATCAATTCGGTAGCGCTCCAGGACAGCCTGGAAAAGCAGGGCATCCCTACGCGGGTGCAGACCGCCATTGAAATGCGGCAGATCGCAGAACCTTATATCCGCCGCCGGGCGGTGCGCCATCTGGAAAAAGGGCGTGTCGTGATTTTCGCCGCCGGCACAGGGAATCCTTACTTCACCACCGATACCACAGCGGCGCTGCGCAGCGCGGAAGTGGAAGCGGATGTGATGCTCATGGCGAAGAAGCAGACCGACGGGGTGTATGACGCGGATCCGAAATTCCATCCGGAAGCGAAAATGTTCACCCATCTCACTTACGGGGAAGTGCTCCAGAAGGAGCTGGCGGTGATGGACAATACGGCGATTACGCTCTGTATGAACAATCAGATTCCGATTGTGGTCTTTAACATTGACGTTCCAGGAAATATTGTAAAAGCGTGCCTTGGCGAAAAGCTGGGGACTTTGATCGAGGGGAAATAACATGTACGAAGAAGAACTGAAATTACTGACGGAAAAAATGGATAAATCCATCCAGGCGCTGAAGGTGGAATTTTCTTCCATCCGCACAGGCCAGGCGAGCGCAAGTCTCCTGGACCGGATTCGCGTGGATTACTACGGCACGCCTACGCCGGTCACCCAGGTGGCGTCCGTCACCGTGCCGGAAGCGCGCCTTCTCGTGGTGCAGCCCTGGGACAAAGGACTTCTGAAGGAAATTGAAAAGGCCATTCTCCAGTCGGATCTGGGTCTCGTGCCGATGAATGACGGCAACCTCATCCGCATGGCCATTCCGCAGCTCACCGAAGAACGGCGCAAAGAGCTCTGCAAGGTGGTGAGCAAGAAGGCGGAAGAAGGAAAAGTGGCGATCCGCAATATCCGCCGCGACGGCAATGATTTCCTGAAAAAAGACGGCAAGAAGAATGACGTGTCCAAAGACATTCTGAAGGAAATGGAAGACAAGATCCAGAAGCTGACCGACAAGAAGATCAAAGAACTGGAAGCGGTCACTGAGAAAAAGACGAAAGAGATCATGTCTGTATGATCGGGAAGGGCATTTTCTCGGGAATGCCCTTCCATCATGATGTACGGCTCAGGCTGGCAGAAATCGATCCGGATATGGAGATTTCCGTCACCCGGGGCCGTCATTATGCATTGGAGGAAAATTTCCTGTACCTGCTGCGGGAGGGATCCCGCCCGGTCATCGCGCCGCGCATGGCATACGGCGCGTCGATCACAAAGGCCCTTTGTGAAGTCTATGGAGAGGAGGCATCGCGCTATGTGGGAGAAAGAGACCTTGCCCAGGCACGTGGCGATCATTCTTGACGGGAACGGCCGGTGGGCGCGCCGCCGGGGACGTCCCCGGACGGACGGACACCGGGAAGGGGCGGCCAATGTGAAAACCATCGTCCGCGAAGCGGGCCGCATGGGGATCCGCCGCCTCACGATTTACGCCTTTTCTACGGAAAACTGGAAACGGCCGAAAATCGAAGTGAATTTTCTCATGGCCCTTTTCAAGGATTACCTCTTGCGGGAACTGCGGGAACTGGTCACAGACGGCGTCCAGCTTCACGTGGTCGGGGACAGGAGCGCCCTGTCTTCTTCTCTCCAGAAGGAGATCGCCCGGTCGGAAGAAGAAACTGCCGGTAATGACGGGCTCATTCTGAATGTGGCCATCAATTACGGCGGCCGGGATGAGCTGGTTCACGCGGTGCGGAAGCTCGCTCTCCGCGCGGCAGAAGGGACCATAGACGGGGCTTCCATCTCGGAAGGGGATATCCAGAAGGCACTCTATCAGTCGGACGCGGAGGATGTGGATCTTCTGATCCGCACCGGCGGGGAGCAGCGGATTTCCAATTTCCTGCTCTGGCAGATTTCTTACAGCGAACTCTATTTCACGCCGGTACTATGGCCGGATTTTACAGTGGATGAATTCCACAAAGCGGTGGACTGGTTTTGCCACCGGGACCGCCGGTACGGCGGACTGACGGAGGAAGATTCGTAATGCTCACGAGAATTGTGACAGCGGTGGTGGGAATTCTCGCGGTAGTTGCCCTCGTGACGGCAGGGGGATACTTTTTTACCGCGGCCATCCTGGTGGTGGCAGCCATTTCGTGGATGGAGTATGCCCGGATGCTCCGGCCTCATGTGCCGGTCTATACCGTGCCGGCTCTCCTGGCGCTGGCGGTGATCCTCCTGGCGGGAGCGTCATCGTCGCTGTCCCTCGTCGCGGCGGCGATGATGCTTACCTTTGTGCTGCTCCTTTTCATGATCCTTGTGATCGGACGGGACAATATGGTGTCCCTCTTTTATACGGTGTTCGGCGTGTTTTACTTCGGCATCGGCTATGGAACGCTGATCTATCTCCGGGGCAGCGAGGAACTGCTTCCCCCGGGAGCGGCTTCTATCGAGGGGGGACTTTTCCTGCTCTGGTTTGCCCTGATCGGCACGTGGGCCAGTGATTCCTTTGCGTACCTCGTGGGGAAACGCTTCGGAAAGCGGAAAATGGCGCCCCATATCAGCCCGAATAAAACGGTGGAAGGGCTTCTCGGGGGCGTCATAGGATGCGTCGTTCTCTGTCTCATTTACGCGGCAGTGTTTCAGTATCCGCTGCTTCACGCGTTCCTTCTGTCGCTCCTCATTTCTATCGCCGCGCCCATGGGGGATCTCTTCGAGTCCTATGTGAAGCGGGTGTGCGGCGTGAAAGATTCCAGCCATATCCTGCCCGGTCACGGCGGTATGATGGACCGTTTTGACAGTCTTCTTTTTGTGGCGCCCATTATGACAGCGCTCCTTCTTTTCTTGAGGCATTTTGAATGAAAGAAATCGCAATCTTAGGCTCGACCGGTTCCATCGGCACGCAGACGCTGGACGTGGTGCGTCTCCACAGGGACCGTTTCCATCCGGCAGTGCTGGCGGCGCACCGCAGTGTGGACGCGCTTCTCGCCCAGGCGGAGGAATTCCAGCCCTATGCAGTGGCGCTCACCGATGAGAAGGCAGGAGAGGAATTCCGCCGCCGCTACGAGGGGAGCGCTGAGATTTATACAGGAAAAAACGCCCTTCTCGAAGCGGCGCGCCGGAGCGATGTGGATCTCGTACTGGTCGCGGTGGTGGGCATGGCCGGCCTTGCGCCGACGCTCGAAGCGATCCGCGCGGGGAAAGAACTGGCTCTGGCCAATAAAGAAACTCTCGTCGCCGGCGGAGAGCTGGTGACAAAAGCGGCCGATGCGAAAGGGATCCTGATCCGTCCGGTAGACAGCGAGCACAGCGCCATTTTCCAGTGCCTTCTCGGGCAGGACCGGGGCGGGGTGCACCGTCTCATTCTGACCGCGTCAGGCGGCCCTTTCCGGGGAAAGACAAGGGAAGAACTCCGCCATGTGACGCTGGCGGACTGCCTGAAGCATCCCACCTGGCATATGGGCCGGAAGGTGACCATCGATTCGGCGACCATGTTCAACAAGGGGCTGGAAGTGATGGAAGCGCACTGGCTCTTCCGCGTGCCCTATGACCAGATCAAAGTGGTGGTGCAGCCCCAGAGTTTGATTCATTCCATGGTGGAATACGTGGACGGCTCCATTATGGCGCAGATCGGAAATCCCGATATGCGCCTGCCCATCCAGTTTGCCCTGACCTATCCGGAGCGCCTTCCTTCGCCGTCTCATCAGTACGTGGACTGGTCGTCTATTTCTTCCATCCTGGTGAGCGAGCCCGATCTGTCGGTCTTCCGTTCCCTCCGCATGGCGTATGACGCGGGAAAGGCCGGAGGAACCGCCGGCGCCGCTTTTAACGCGGCCAATGAAGAGGCGGTCTCCGCTTTCATCGAGGGAGAGATTGGCTTCCTTGCGATCTATGACGTGGTGGAAGAGGTGCTGGGCCGGTGGACGCTTGGACCGGCAGCGGCGGTGGAAGACGTGTGGGAGGCGGACAGGAAAGCCCGGGAGGAAGCGCGCGCCGCCATAAGGAGGCTTGTATGACCCTCACCATCGCGGCGCCGCTCATCGTTTTCGGCGTGATTGTCCTCGTCCATGAAGGGGGCCATTTCTTGACGGCGAAACTGACCGGCATGAAGGTGGAAGAATTCGCCATCGGTTTCGGGCCCCGCCTCTTTTCTTTCAAGAAAGGGGAGACCCTCTATTCCCTCCGGCTCTTTCCCCTGGGCGGCTACAACCGGATTATGGGCATGGATCCGCCGGAGCCGGGGGAACAGCGGGATGTCCGGGCCTTTTCCGAGCAGGCGGTCTGGAAGAAACTGCTGGTCATTTCCGCCGGTTCGCTCATGAATATTCTCATGGCCTTTCTGATTTTTTCGTCGGTCTTTTTCGTGATGGGGGTCCAGTCCTTTCCCAACCGTCCGGAAATTGGGCGGGTCGTGGCAGGCATGCCCGCGGAAATGGCGGGACTTCAGCCTGGGGACCGGATTCTCTCTATCGAGGGAAAGCCTGTTAAGACCTGGACGGAGCTGCGCGATGCCTGGGGCAATAAACCGGGACGGATCCTGTCGGTCGTGATCCGCCGGGATGGCGCGGAGAAAACAGTGACACTCATCCCGAAAGACAATGGGGAGGGCCGCGCCATCATCGGCGTGACAGCCGCCCTCGACAGCCGCCCTGTGTCCCTCGGGGAGGCGCTGTCCCTTGGCGGGAAAGAATCGGTCCTTGTGGTGGAGTCAATTTTCGGAGGGATTGCCGCTGCGGTGAGCGGCGCCGGACAGGCGGATGTATCCGGACCGATCGGCGTGGCCCGCATGGCCGGTGCCGTGGCGGAAGTGGGGCCGGCGCAGTTTTTCCTTTTCATCGCCCTTTTGAGCCTGAATCTGGGAATTTTAAATCTATTTCCCATTCCCCTTCTGGATGGGGGGCTCTTTTTCCTGATTCTGGGAGAAGCGCTTTTCCGGAGACGGCTTTCCCGTCGGGTGCTCTACTACATCCAGTCAGTAGGGGTGACGCTGCTCCTGGCGCTCTTTATTTTCGCGACGATGAATGATATTTCCGCGCTCATGAAGTGAAGATGCTTCCCGGCGCAGATGAAAAAATATAACAAAATCCCGATGATTTCATGACAGAGCGGGTGTATCCTGAAAACAGGACAATTTTTTAGATCATGGTTTGATAGAGGATAGAAGGACAGAACAGGAATGAACACAAGACAGGTCAATGTAGGGGGCGTAAAGATCGGCGGGGGAGCGCCGGTGGCGATACAGTCCATGAGTACATACAGCCCGGTAGATACGGCGCTCTGCGCGGCGCAGATCAACGCGCTCGGAGAAGCGGGTGCCGATATTGTGCGGGTGGCCGTGCCGGATATGCGCGCCGCCGCGGCGCTCCGGGATCTGCGCAGTCTTACCGATGTGCCTCTTGTGGCGGATATTCATTTTGACCACCGTCTGGCGCTCCGTTCCATGGAAGCGGGCATCGACGGGCTCCGGATCAATCCAGGCAATATCGGCAGCCGCGCCAAGGTCATCCAGGTGGTGGAAATGGCAAAAGAAAAGGGAATCCCCATCCGTATCGGCATCAACGCGGGATCGCTGCCCCATGAGCTTCTCGAAAAATACGGCGGTCACCCCACGGCGGAAGGCATGGTGGAAGGCGCCATGTCCCACGTGCGGATTCTCGAAGAGGAACATTTTGAGGACATCGTGATTTCTGTCAAATCCAGCGATGTGCCCATGATGGTACAAGCAAACCGCATGCTCTCTGAAATCACCCGCTATCCCCTCCATCTGGGGGTGACCGAAGCGGGCACAGAGTACCGCGGCACCATCAAGTCGGCCATCGGTATCGGGGCTCTTTTGCTGGACGGCATCGGCGACACCATCCGGGTGTCCCTCACGGATGATCCCCTGAAAGAGGTGAAGGCAGCCAGAGAAATTCTGTCTTCCATCGGTCTCCAGATGTACGGGCCGGTGCTCATTTCCTGCCCCACCTGCGGCCGCACCCAGGTGAATCTCATCCCCATGGCGCGGGAAGTGGAGGAACGGCTCAAAGAATTTAAGAGTCCCCTCAAAATCGCCGTCATGGGCTGCGCCGTCAACGGCCCCGGCGAGGCGCGGGAAGCGGATTTCGGCATCGCCGGCGCCAAAGGAACGGGTCTCATCTTCAGCAAAGGGAAAGTCCTGCGGAGCGTGCCCGAAGAGCGTCTCATCGAAGAGCTCATGAACGAGATACGGAAGTATGAAGAGGAACATAGAGAATAAAAGCATGCAGAATGAAAGAAACACCGGGCCCGGCCTGGTGTTTTTGCTTGGAACAGATCACAACAATCCACGCCCCGGCCAGGCCCGCGGTCTTAAGGTCAAAGGTCTAAGGCAACTGGTGCATCATGAGTAAGCGGTAGATAATAG
>CAUBUJ010000040.1 GCA_958439155.1 uncultured Veillonellaceae bacterium | reverse complement strand
CGAAAGATCTGGAAAAAGCGGCCCAGTATGTGCTGCCTCACCGCATGAGAAAGCCGCCGGAACAGGAAGAGGAGCCACCGCAGAAAGAGCCGCAGGAAGAACATCAGGAAGAGGAGCCATCCCAGCCGCCGCAAAACCAGAATACCCAGGAGGGGAATGACCCATCCCGGGAAATGCCGTCTCCGCCGCCGGATACAGGAGAAGAGGAACAGAAGCAAGAAACGCCTCAAAAAGAAGAGGCGCCGGAGGAAAAAGGAAAGTCTGCTTCCCAGGACCGGGTGGATGCGGCCAATCTCCATGTGCGCCTGCCTCCGCTCATGATTGACCAGGGGAAAGACCGGAAAAAACGGAAAGGCAGCGGAAAGCGGAGTACCACCATTACCGATACCCGGCAGGGCCGCTATGTCCGGGCGGAAGTCCCCAAGGGAAAATCAGAGGATATCGCTTTCGACGCAACGCTCCGTGCGGCAGCGCCGTACCAGAAGAGCCGCCGGGAGCGGGCAGAGACAAAGCAGGCCGTCTTCATTGAAAAGGGAGATATCCGCACAAAAGTCCGGGAAAAACGGGTGGGCGACATTTTCCTCTTCTGCGTAGACGCCTCTGGATCCATGGGCGCCCGCGAACGGATGAAGCTGGTCAAAGGCGTGATTTTCCAGATGCTCCTCGACGCGTACCAGAAGCGGGATAAAGTGGGAATGATCGCTTTCCGCCGGAAGAAAGGGGAAGTACTTCTTCCTGTGACGAGAAGCGTGGATCTGGCACAGAGGAGTCTTGCCTCCATGCCTACCGGCGGCAAGACTCCTCTCGCCGCGGGTCTTGCCGCTGCGGAAAACGTACTGGATGGCCTCTACCGGCAGGATCCGACCCAGGAGCCGGTGTTCATCCTGATCACTGACGGACGGGCCACGAAAGCCCTCGAAAAAGGGGGAGACCCGGTACAGGAAGCGCTGGATATCGCCAAACGGCTGGGGAAGAGAAACCTTCCCATTGCCGTGATTGACACCGAATCCGGCTTTGTCCGTATGGGCATTGCCAAAGACCTGGCGAAAGCAATGCATGCAGGTTACTATGCAGTGGATAAACTGTCCGCCCAGCGTCTCCTGCGTATTGTCAAAGGAACAGGAAAACGGGACTAATCCCAGAGAACCTTTCTGCCATAATGGAAAGGTTCTTTTTCTGTTGACATAAATTTTTCTTTCCTTTTTTCGCTGCTTGTTATATAGTACAAGTAATTCTACACTTCTTTCATTTCATACATCCGGGAGGAATGACTTATCGATACCCAACTTGAACTGACAGTTCTTTACCTGATTCTGGCCGTTCTGATTTCCCTCTTAAACAGTCTCTGTGTGATGATCTATTCCGCGGTTGCGCGGGTGAGGAAAAATTATATTGAGAACAATGATGACCAGGATCCAGGTCTGATTGCTCGAATTTCCGTTTTTTACAAACATCCGACCCATACGCTTGCTGCGTCCCAGCTCGGTTCTGTCCTGTGCGGCGCCTTGTATGCGCTTTTTCTCTTCATGGCGTGGAAAAATCTGATCGCCGGAATGTCCCACTACGGCGTCATTCTGCCTCTGTGGGCACTTGCAGTGTCCGGGGCTGTGCTTTTCGTTCTATTCGTGACCTTTTTCTGGGTCTTTACCATCCGCGTTCCAGGAGACGCGGCGCTGGTGCACCCTCTCCGGTCCCTCGCATCGAGAACATGGTTTCTTCATATTCTGAAACGGCCTCTCCATCCGCTGGTAGCAGCCGGTCTCTTCGTGACCAGACGCATTCTCCGCGCCAAAGGCATGCCCGTCACCAATGAAGTGGAATTTACCTATTCGGAAGATGAAATCCGCTGTATTGTAGAAGAAAGTCACCGCGGTGGGAAATTGAGCGCCCTGGAAAATCTGCTCATCAAAAATTCCTTTGATTTCTTTGACCGCATGACCCAGGAAATCATGATTCCCCGAAGCGAAATGACCGTCCTGTACTATGGGGACAGCGTAGAACACCTGCGCGGCGTCATTTCCCGGTCCCACCACACCTGCTATCCGATCTGCCTGGAAGACAAGGACCACATCATCGGCTATATCCACGTGAAAGATTTCCTCGAACTCATCGCCTCTCCAGAAGAAGACGTAAAAGGGATCATCCGGAATATTCTGGTAGTGCCGGAAGTCATGCCTACGCCGAAACTTCTCCAGCTCATGCGGCGCCGCCGGATCTACCTGGCCGTCGTGGTCGATGAATACGGTACCACCGCCGGGCTGGTAACGCTGGAAGATATTATAGAAGAACTGATTGGAGAAATTCCCCAGGAAATGGATCAGGCTCCCAATGAGATTCTGATGAAAGAAGACGGGACTTATGAATTTAACGGTCTGGTCATTCTGGATGATATTGCGGAGCGGCTCGGACTTGATTTTGATGACACCGGCGGAGCCAATACGATCGGCGGCTATATTTTCTCTCTCCTTGAACGGATCCCAAAGGTTGGCGATACGGTACGTATTGGAAACTGGAAATTCACAGTGCTCCAGATGGATGGCTTCCGCATTATCCGGGTCAAGGCAGAACCTGATCCTTCTGCGGCAGATGCACAGGAGAAATGACAATGCCCATTCAAAATGACGAAGGAATTCTTCTGGAAATAAAAAAAGCAGGGGAAGGCGGACGGTTTGTCCGCCTTTTCTCGCGAAAAAACGGGACCTTTTCCGCCTTCTTATCCAGGTCAGCCCTTACGCGGTGCGGCACGGGAGCGCTCTTTCCTTTTGCCAGGCTCCGCTACAGCTGGGCAGGACGGGGGGATATGGCCGTGCTCACTCAGTATGAAGGGCAGCTGTCCCTTCATTTTCTTTCTCTTGACTACCAGGTAATTGCCCAGTGGTACTATGCCGCAGAAATCGTCATCACCTGTTTCCCGGAAGGGGAGAGAGATCCCCCGGTCTTTGATCTTCTTGCGCGGGCTTCCTCCTTTGCAGTCTCCCGCAGCCAGACCATCTCCGCTATGATTCTTTCCGTGCAGCTCCTGGCTCTGGCCGGAATGGATCCCGCAGAGGAAGATCCGATGGATGCACTTCGTCTCCCTATGGAAGCGCGTCCGCTTCTGCGGGCCTTCCGGAGATTCCCCTGGAAAGGGGATCTGGGGATGTCCGTGAAGAGAGATATTTTCGCTGCGGCGGCACGTTATATGGACCGGTTTATTCTTTCTTACGGAGGCATCTCCATGAAGACTGCCGGAGCTTTTCTGGAAGAAGCATCCTATGAATGAACCATTCCATCATGTATAATAGAAGTGTTTGCATAATCAAATTATGAGCCCTTCACAGGGCTTCAGTCATTTGAGGAGGATTTAATCATGGCAAAAGGGAAATTGTACGGTATCGGGGTTGGACCGGGCGATTCAAAGCTGATTACCGTAAAGGCTGTGGAAATTCTGCAGAAAGCGGATCTGATCATCACGCCGAAAACGGAGAAAAAAGACGGTTCTGTGGCCTTTCATATTGCTTCACCTTACATTCCGGAGACAGCCCATATTCTGCCTATGGTATTCCAGATGAACAATGACATGGCAGCGGTAGCCCGTCAGTGGGAGGAAAACAGCAAAATCATCCGGGAAAAACTGGATGAAGGAAAAAATCTGGTTTTCCTCACCCTGGGAGATCCCATGCTCTACAGCACATATATGTATATTTTCCGCGCTCTGGAAGGAACGGACTATGAGGCGGAAACTATTCCCGGCATTCCCGCGTTTCTCGGAATTGCCTCTTACCTGGGAATGCCTGTGGCAGAATGGGAAGAAACCGTCCTGATTCTCCCCGCTACGGCTTCTCCGGAAAAGATTGACCGTGCTCTTGCCGCGGCAGATCACGCAGTCATTATGAAGGTCTACAAAAACTGGGCCTACATTCAGAGTGAGCTCCGGAAGCACGGCCTCATTAAAAACGCGGTCATGGTTTCCCGCGCAGGGCTTCCCGACGAAATCATCCAGCGCGACCTGGACAAGCTTCCGGCGGACTACAAGCCAAACTATCTGAGCACGATTCTGACCAAAAGAGAGGATCTGTAATGCATACGGTGCATGCCCCGCGGATTGTTCTGGCCGGTGTATCCAGCGGAGTGGGAAAAACAACCATCGTTACTGGTCTTACAGGTCTTCTCCATAGCAAAGGCTTTTCTGTACAGCCCTTCAAAGTGGGGCCTGACTACATTGATCCCGGGTTCCACGCCAAAGCAGCAGGACGGGATTCGTATAATCTGGACACCTGGCTCGTGCCGGAAGAACGCCTGGCTTCTACCTTTGCCTCGCTCTCGGAAGGCGCGGATATTTCTATCATTGAAGGAGTGATGGGCCTCTATGACGGGGGAAGCAAGGGGGTAAGCAGTACCGCGGAAATCGCCAAGCTTCTGAAGGCACCGGTCCTTCTTATTATCAACTGCCAGTCCATCGGGACCAGCGCTGCTGCCATTGCGCTGGGATATAAAATGTATGATCCCGAGATCCATTTTGCCGGAGTCATCTTGAATAAGCTCGGCTCGGACAAACATGAAGCAATGATCCGGGATGCTATGGGAGAACTGGGTATCCCTGTGCTGGGGGCGCTCCACCGGGACCAGGAACTGAAGACACCGGAACGCCACCTGGGCCTGACGCCGGTCACGGAAATTGAGACGAAGGATCTGATCCGCCACATGGAAGAGGATGCAGAGAAAGCGATCTCCCTCGAAGCGGTGCTCCGCGCGGCCCGGTCTGCGCCGGATCTCCAGATTCCGGAAGAAGCCCTTCAGGAAGAAGTCTCCCCGGTGCGTATCGGCGTTGCCAGGGACCCGGCTTTTACATTCTATTACCCGACGAGTCTCTCCGCTCTTGAAAAAAGGGGAGCCCGGCTCATCTCTTTCAGCCCGGTGCATGATAAAGAAATTCCTGACGTAGACGGTCTCGTCTTCGGCGGGGGGTTTCCGGAAATGTTTCTGAAGGAGCTCTCCGGTAACCATTCTATGATCGCCTCCATCCGAAATGCCGCAGCAAAAGGCATGCCGGTCTATGCAGAATGCGGCGGGCTCATGTACCTCTGCAGGGAAATCGCCGGTTTCGGTGGAGAGAGCTATGCCATGGCAGGACTCGTACCTGCGGTATGCCGCATGGAAAAGACGCTCCAGAGGGTCGGCTATGTGACGGCAGCACCTCTCCGGGAAAGCATCTGCGCCGTACCGGGAGAGACTCTCCGGGGCCATGAATTTCACTTTTCTGCACTGCTTCCGGATACGCCGGATTTCCCATGGGCCTATGAACTCCGGGGAACCCGGCAGAAGGAAGCTCATAAGGAAGGATATGCCGAGGGATCGGTGGTCGCTTCCTATCTGCATATGAATTTTGACGGAAACCCGCAGGCTGCCCGGCATTTCATGAGGGCGTGCAGTACTTTCCGCCGGAAATGGAGAAAATAATGGAACAGAAAGGCTTGATCCTGATCAATACGGGGAACGGCAAAGGAAAGACCACGGCGGCTCTGGGAACAGCGATCCGCGCCTGGGGAGACGGACAAAAAGTGCTGATTCTCCAGTTTATTAAGGGCGCCTGGAAATATGGAGAGTTGGAAGCCATCGCCGCGCTGGGGCGGATCAATGGGAATATTGAGATCCGCTCCATGGGGGACGGGTTCGTTTTCCACAATAAAAAAGAAGATGAAGCAGAATTTTCCCGTAAAAAAGCGCTCGCCCAGAAGGCCTGGGAAACGGCCTCCGAAGAAGTGATGAGCGGGAAATGGGATCTGGTGGTCCTCGATGAAGTGAATTACGCCATTCATTTCGGCATGATCACCGCCGGCGAGGTGGCAGACCTTCTCCGAAAGCGCCCGGCCCATCTCAATATGATTCTCACTGGACGCTATGCTGAGCCAGTTCTGATTGATATGGCTGATACCGTGACGGAAATGAAACCGGTCAAGCACGCTTTCGAAAAAGGAATCCGTGCGAGAAAGGGCATTGAATTCTAATCTGCCTTCCTGCACAGGCCAAAGCATTCCTCCGGGGATGCTTTTTTTATAAAGTTTTTTCATAATCCCACATACATACCCATCCTTTCCTTTACAGAGGGAACAGGGCATGATAGAATTTTTATAGATTTTATTATAGTGGGGATGGGGAAGTACAGCTCTTTTCCCCGCGGAAATTGAGGGAGAATTGTGGCTCTTTATGTAAAAAAATTCGGCGGCAGTTCTGTGGCGACGCCGGAAAAAATGAAAAATATCGCCAAGCGGGTCCTCTCGGAAAGAGCGCCCGGCGACAAGGTCGTCATTGTGGTTTCTGCCATGGGGGATACTACCGATGATCTTCTCACACTGGCATCACAGGTCACAAAAGATCATTACGGCCGGGAAATGGACATGCTCCTCACCACTGGCGAGCAGATTTCTATCGCCCTTATGGCGATGACCTTCCAGTCTCTCGGCGTGCCTGCCGTGTCCCTGACCGGCGGCCAGGCCGGTATTATCGCGGAAGGCGGCTTCAGCAAGGCAGACATTGTAGATGTCCGTCCAGACCGTGTCTTCCGTGAGCTGGATGCGGGAAACATCGTAATTGTCGCTGGATTCCAGGGCATTACGCCAGAGGGAGACATCATCACCCTTGGCCGCGGCGGCAGCGATGCTACCGCAGTGGCTCTGGCCGGTGCCATGAAAGCAGATATGTGTGAAATATTCACCGATGTGGACGGCGTCTATTCCGCCGATCCCCGCCATGTGCCGAATGCCCGGAAAATTCCGGAAATCACCAATGAGGAAATGCTCGAAATGGCCCGTCTTGGTGCCGGAGTCATGCAGCCGCGGAGTGTGGAAATGGGTATCCGCTATCATATCCCCATTCACGTGAGATCCACATTTACCAATGCACCAGGCACTATCATTCGGGAGGAATGTACTATGAACCAGTCTCAGGCTGTACGCGGCGTCGCACAGGACCCGCATGTAGCCAAAATCGCCGTACTCGGCGTCAGAAATATACCGGGCGTAGCCTATCATATTTTCGATCTGCTCGCGAAAAACCACATCATTGTGGACATGATCGTCCAGAGCGTCCGGGAAGCCAATGATCATAAGACCGACATCATTTTTACGATCAATGACAATGATCTGGACGAAGCGAAAGCGGTCCTTGAAAAAATGAAGGCAGATGAAATGATCCCCGGCATCATTTACAGCGGGGACGTAGCCAAAGTGTCCATCGTCGGAGCGGGCATGCTTGGAGCTCCCGGCATTGCGGCGCGCATGTTCGGCGCCCTTGGCAAAGCCGGCGTCAATATTGATATTATCAGCACCTCTGAAATCAGCATTTCCTGCCTGATCCAGCAGGAAGACATGGACAAGGCCGTCCAGGTCATCCATGATGAATTCTTCCCGGTGAATGAGGCCTAGTATATGCCGCGGAAAAGGCACAGGGCTGTCCCTGTGCTTTTTCCTATGAGGGAACATAATAGTTAGAAACAAATAAGGAGTTAATTTTATGAAATGGACTAAAGGAACCCTGGTTCACGGTTTTTCCGTAGAATCTGCCTCCGCCATCCCGGAAGTCAATGCAGACGCTTACCTTCTGCGCCACGTCAAGTCCGGGGCGCGTCTGCTCTACCTCGATACAGACGATGACAACAAAGTATTTTACATCTGCTTCCGCACGACCCCGGACAATTCCAAGGGAACGCCCCACATTATGGAACATTCCACACTCTGCGGCTCCCGGAAATACCCCCTGAAGGAACCCTTTGTAGAGCTGGCCAAAGGCTCCCTCAATACCTTCCTCAATGCCATCACCTGGCCGGACAAGACCATGTACCCTGTAGCGAGCCGGAACAGCCAGGATTTTAAAAATCTGATGGACGTATATTTGGACGCAGTCTTCTATCCGAACTGTCTCAAAAATCCACAGATTCTGATGCAGGAAGGGTGGCATTATGAGCTGGAAAGCAAAGACGCGCCCCTTACCTACAACGGTGTCGTATACAACGAAATGAAAGGCGCTCTTTCTTCACCGGACGCTATTCTCGAAGACCGGGCCATGGAAGTTCTTTTTCCGGATACCACCTATGGCGTGGAATCCGGCGGCGATCCGGAAGTGATTCCATCGCTTACGTTCAAAGAATTTACTGAATTCCACCGCCGTTTCTACCATCCTTCCAACAGCTATATTTACCTCTACGGTGATATGGACATTGAAGAAACTCTGCGCTATCTGGATGAAGAATACCTGTCCCATTTTACAGCGCATGCCGTGGATTCTGCGGTAGCTGTACAGACGCCGTTCCAGGAAAGAAAGAAAATTACCAGAAGCTATGGAATTTCCGAAGGGGAAGATCTTAAAGGGAAGGCAATCCACAGCCTCTATACAGCCTGCACAGACCATATGACCACCGCGGAATCTCTGGCCTTCAAGATCCTGAACTATACCCTTATTGAAATGGATGGGGCGCCTCTTAAAAAAGCGGTGATTGACGCAGGCATCGGCAATGACCTGACAGGCAATTACTGCGACAGCTACAAACAGCCTGTATGGCAGATCGAGGTGACCGGATCTGAGCCGGAAAAGCAGGACCAGTTCGCCAGTATCCTGGACAGCACGATCCGCTCCATCGTGCTCAAGGGACTGGATCGGGACATGCTTTCCGCTGCACTGAACCGCACAGAATTTACCCTCCGGGAAGGGGATTACCAGGGACGGCCGAAAGGACTTTTCTACGGCGTCCGCGTGATGGATCTGTGGCTCTATAACCGGGATCCTATGGATGCCATCCGCTATGAAGCGGATCTGAAAACCCTCCGGAAAGGGCTGGCAAAAGGATTCTTTGAAGATCTTCTCCGCAAGTACTATCTGAAAAACAATCACCAGGTACTGGTTACGCTCAAGGCAGAAAAGGGGCTCACGGAAAAGAAAAATAAAGAGACCGAAGAAAAACTGGCTGCATACAAGCAGTCCCTCACGGACGGGCAGATGGAAGAGATCATTGCCAATACGAAAAAACTGAAGGAACGGCAGGCTTCCGGAGAGACAGAAGAAGCACTGAAAACGATTCCCCTCCTGACCAGAAATGACCTCAAGCGGGAAATCAAGGAAGAAACTTTTGAAGAAGGAGTGGTGGAAGGCGTTTCCCATCTCCATTACAGAACCCATACGTCGGGCATTTCCTATGTCAATCTCTTCTTTACCCTCTACGGCCTTTCCAAAGAGGATATTCCTTACGCCTACCTGCTGGCAGATCTCCTCTCCGGGATGGACACAGCCAATCATACCTATCAGGAACTGACCCGTCTGTCTAATGCTCATACAGGGGGCCTGACCTTCTCTGTAAGCAGCTACAGCAGTGAGCACGACGATTCCCAGTACATTCCTGTATTCATCGCACGGGGCAAAGCGCTCACTACGGAAGCAGAAAAGCTGATGGAACTCCTCGGGGATGTGCTCAATCACACCGTATTTACTGATCTGTCCCGCCTGAAAGAACTTCTCCTCGAAGAAAAGTCCGAATGGGACATGACCGTATTCAGCCGCGGCCACACCCTTGCGATGCACCGTCTCCTTTCTTATTTCTCCGAAGTGGAGCGCTTCCGGGAGCAGGGAAATCTTTCTTTCTACTACTTCCTCTCCAGCCTGGTCAAGCGGTTTGATTCGGATGGAGAATGCATCGCGGCCCGTCTCAGAGAAGTGGCGGCAAAAATCTTTACCCGAGCCAATCTGACACTGCAGAGTGTGGGGGACAACGAGGAAAAGGAAAAGGCCGCGCTCTTCCTGCCGGAAATTCTCAAAGATATGCCGGAAGGGACCAGGGAAGAGACTCTTCATTTTGATTTTGGAAAGCCCGAAATCAATGAAGGCATTCTCACCTCCGGCAAGGTGCAGTATGTCGTGAAAGGCGGTAATTTCCGGCGCCGCGGATTCGTCTATGACGGCGCGCTCCAGGTCATGGAGACAGTGCTCCGCTATGAATACCTGTGGAAAAAGATCCGTGTCCTCGGCGGCGCTTACGGCGCGTTTACCCAGTTTGCTTTCAACGGAAACGCCCTCCTCTGTTCTTACAGGGATCCCAATCTGTCCGAAACCATTGACGCATACAAAGAAGCGGCGGACTACCTTCGTCATTTCACCGTTTCTGACCGGGAAATGACGAAGTACGTCATCGGCACCATGGCGCCTGCGGAAACCCAGTATACCCCCTTCATGAAAGGGGAGCGGGCCATGATGTACCGTCTCTGCGGCATTACCTTGGAAGACAGAAAGCGGGTGCGCCGGCAGATTATCCAGTGTACCCAGGAAGATATCCGCCGCATGGCCGATATTATGGAAGTGGTCATGGATGAACCCTATCTCTGTGTCATGGGAAGTGAAGGAAAGATCAAGGAAGACAGAGAGCTCTTCCAGCATATCATTTCCCTGCCGGACTGATGGAAATCCGCAGCCGTTTCGCTCCCAGTCCAACAGGAAAGATCCATCTGGGCAATGTATGGGTGGCTTTCCTGAACTGGCTCTGGACAAGGCAGCATAAGGGGAAAATCGTTCTTCGCATCGAAGATATCGACCGTGCCCGGAGCCGGGGCGAATATGTATCCGCCCTGATGCAGGATCTTTCCTGGCTGGGACTGGACTGGGATGAAGGGCCTGAAAAAGAATATTCCTATGGCTGGACAGTGCAGAGCCGGCGCAGCACTTTTTATGAATCCATTCTTCTCCGGTGGAAAGAGGCGGGGGCGATCTATCCCTGCTACTGTGCCCGCTCCCGGATCCGGCAGATTGCTTCTGCGCCGCATCCAGGAGAAGCGGGGCCTGTCTATGACGGACACTGTCGGAATCTTACTGCAGAAGAACGGGCCAAGGAAACCAAAACCCCATCTTGGCGGATCCGCATGCAAGATACAGACCTTTCTTTTGCAGATATGTTCCGCGGCCGGCAGGAGGGGACACTTCATGCCGGTTCTGATGATTTTGTCCTCCGCCGGGCAGATGGTATGATGGCCTACCAGCTGGCCGCCTCTGCCGATGACGGTGCCATGGGTATTACTCATGTATTCCGTGGGGAAGATCTGCTGACCTCTACCTTTGACCAGATTTATCTGCTGAAAAAATTGGGATACCCCGTACCCGTCTATGGTCATCTGCCTCTCTTAACGGACCGGGAAGGGGTGCGCCTCTCCAAACGTCAGCACGGCATTACCATAGAAGAACTGCGGCAAAGCGGCATAACTCCAGGGCGGATCATTGGCCAGATTCTCTTCTGGGCTGGTGCGATAGAGACCCCTGTATCGGTCACTGCGGCAGAAGCGGAACAAAACATTCCTTTTTCCGCATGCTCTCACCTGAAGAAACGAATGATTTCCACAGATATAAAAGATTTTCTGTGATAGCCAATAAAAAGAACTCCTTCATGATCACTCATGGAGGAGTTCTTTTATTTCCCTTTTCCTGTGCCAAGCATAGGGGCTATTCTTCCTGCTTTGCCATACTTAAGAAGACAGCCCGCAACGATGCATTATGAAAAAACCGCTGTCAATAATGGCGATACAGTCCGATGACTTTCCCTAAAATTTTGACATCCTTGGAAATGATAGGATGATAGCTGTCATTTTCCGGCTGTAGACGGATATGATCAGCCTCCTTGTAAAAGGTTTTCACCGTAGCGTCTTCATTGCCTACGAGAGCCACTACAATTTCTCCATTTCTCGCCGTATCCTGCTGCTCCACTACGAGAATATCTCCCTCCATAATGCCAGCATTTATCATGCTGTCGCCACGGACAGTGAGAAGGAAACAGCTGCTCTGGCATCCGATAAGTTCTGCTGGAAGGGGAAATACACTCTCGACCCGTTCATCCGCAGTGATCGGCTCTCCTGCACGGACCACGCCTACCAGGGGCGCTGGAATCATTTGTTTATTTCTCCATCCCATATCCTCTGTCAGCTCGATCGCACGGGAACTGGCTGGATCCCGTTTGATGACACCCAGTTTTTCCAGACGTCCCAGATAACCATGGACTGTAGAGGTGGAGCGGAGTCCTACAGCAGAACAGATCTCCCGTACGGTGGGAGGATAGCCGGACTGCATTACTTTCTGACGGATATAATCGAGAATCGCCTGTTCGCGGGTGGTCAGGCTCCGGTCAAATCCTAATTTCTTTGGCAAAATAATCATCCTTTCTTTGCTTGCTGACAGAAAACGGGTATAATACGCCTTTTATATTACTCATTATAAT
>CAUBUJ010000039.1 GCA_958439155.1 uncultured Veillonellaceae bacterium | reverse complement strand
GTAATAATGTTGCTCCTTGTACCGAGCTGCAAAGGAGAAGCCATTGGGGAGTGCCCTCTGATCATGAAAAGGTGTCTCATTAAAATACAGGACCTCTCCGGAAAAATCCACGCAAAATACCGCGTCCTAGAGGAACGCGGTATTTTACATTGCAAAATCAATTTATTTGACTACAATATTGACGATACGGCGCGGCACGACAATGCATTTGGCAACGGTCTTGCCGTCTGTATATTTCCGGATCTCCTTCAAAGCTTTTGCCTTTTCCGCAATCTCTTCTCTGGACATTTCCACCGGGACTGTGATCGTCGCGCGGACTTTTCCGTTCACCTGCACTGCCAGTTCTACGCTGTCCACTTTGAGCGCGGAGCGATCCACTTCCGGCCAGGCTGCGTCATGAACGCTCTTTTCCGGTTCTCCCAGGTGCTGCCACAGTTCTTCCGTAATATGCGGAACGAAAGGCGACAGGAGGAGCAGAAGATTTCTTGTGATTTCTTTCGCGAAGCCTTCATGAATGGAATCATGCTTCTCATCATAGAGGTACATAGCGTTGACCAGTTCCATAATGGAGCTGATGGCGGTATTGAAATTAAATTTCCCGTCCAGATCTTCTGTGACTTTGGCAATGGTCTGATGGAGCTGGCGGCGGAGCGCTTTTTCTTCTTCATTCAGTTCCGGCGCCTGGGTGCGCTTCAAATCCATGTAGCGGCCTACGATAGCCCACACACGCTTCAGGAAACGGTAAGACCCTTCTACCCCTTGATCACTCCAGGCCAGATCCTTTTCCGGCGGTGCTGTGAAAAGGATAAAGAGACGGGCCGTATCGGCACCGTACTTGCCTACGATTTCTTCCGGGCTGACCACGTTGCCTACGGATTTCGACATCTTGCCGCCATCTTTCAGCACCATGCCCTGGCAGAGCAGGTTGGTAAACGGTTCCGGATCTTTCACGAGGCCTTCATCCTGGAGAACTTTCATGAAGAACCGGGAATAGAGCAGGTGCAGAATGGCGTGTTCGATGCCGCCGATGTACTGGTCTACAGGCATCCAGTAATTGGCCTTTTCCGAATCAAAAGGCTTTTCACTGTTTTTGGGATCGGCGTAGCGGATGAAGTACCACGAAGAGTCGATGAAGGTATCCATCGTATCGGTCTCGCGGACCGCGTCAGCGCCGCACTTCGGGCATTTGCAGTGAAGGAAGCTCTTACTCGTCTGGAGCGGAGAGGTCGCGCCGGCAACAAAGTCTACGTCTTCCGGCAGCCGTACCGGCAGATCTTTTTCCGGCACCAGCACCGGCCCGCAGTGCGGACAGTTGATGATCGGAATCGGGCAGCCCCAGTAGCGCTGACGGGAAATGAGCCAATCCCGCAGGCGGTAATTGACCTTTCCTTCCCCAATGCCCATGTCTTCAAATTTCTTCGTAATCGCTTCTCTCGCTTCTGCGGAGGTCATGCCTGTGAATTCCCCGGAATTAACGAGTACGCCGTCTTCGTGGTAAGCATCTTCCATCGTATCCAGACTGAGGTCGCCCGCTTTATTCTGTACCACCAGCTTCATGGGCAGGTTGTACTTCTTCGCGAAAGCAAAGTCGCGTTCATCATGGGTCGGTACGGCCATGACCGCGCCTGTGCCGTACTCATAGAGCACATAATTGGCGATCCAGATCGGCACGCGTTCCCCAGTCAGCGGATGAACGGCATAGCTTCCAGTAAACATGCCGAGCTTTTCCGCTCCTTCCGCGGTGCGGTCAATATCATTTTCATTCTTGACTTTGTCGATAAACGCTTCAATCGCCGCTTTATCCGGATTGGCTGCGATCAGTTTCTTCACCAGCGGATGTTCCGGCGCGAGCACCATGTAGGTCACGCCGTATACCGTATCCACGCGGGTGGTATAGACCGGAATGGTTTCTTCCATGCCTTCCACTTTGAAGGAGAACTGGGTGCCGGTGGAACGGCCGATCCAGTTGCGCTGCATCGTCTTCACCCGTTCCGGCCAGCCCGGCATATGATCGAGATCTGCCAGAAGACGGTCTGCATAGTCAGTGATCTTCAGGAACCACTGGGAAAGATCTTTCTTCACCACCGGGTTCTTGCAGCGCCAGCACCGGCCTTCTTCAACCTGCTCATTGGCGAGCACCGTATGACAGCTTTCGCACCAGTTGACCTTGGCTTCTTTCTTGTAAGCCAGTCCGCGGCGGTAGAAAATCTCAAAAAGCTCCTGGGTATGCTTGTAGTAATCCTCCCGGCAGGTCAGTACTTTCCGGTCCCAATCATAAGAAAGGCCCAGTTCTTCCTGCTGGCGGGTCATGTTCTCAATATTGGAATAGGTCCATTTGGCCGGCGGAATGCCGTGTTTGATCGCCGCGTTTTCCGCAGGCATGCCAAAGGCGTCAAAGCCCATCGGATGAAGGACATTAAAGCCCTGCATTTTCTTAAAGCGGGCAATCACATCGCCAATGGAATAATTTCTTACATGGCCCATATGAAGATTTCCCGAAGGATAAGGGAACATTTCCAATACGTAATACTTTTTCTTATTCGGATCTTCCTTTACCGCGAAAGCATCCGTGTCCTTCCAGATCTTCTGCCATTTCTTTTCGATCTGCTGAGGAACATACTTTTCCATACACTCACCTTCCAATAATTTGATTCAGGGCTGCCTGGTTTTACACGGGGCATACTATACAATTTTTATTATACCCGTTCCAGCAAATAAAAGCTATATGCACTGTTTTAGGCAGAATATTCTTTTCTATGCGTCTTACAGCGTTTTTTCCAGCGCCTCGTAAAGTCCTTCATTTTCAAAACCGTACCGCCAGAAAGCCGCTCCTGCGAGATGATATTTTTTTAGGAGCTTCAGTTTTTCCGAAAGAGAGCGGCTCTCTTCCATCCATACCCGGCGGCGGTTTCCATTTTCTCTCCAGTCCGCGTAAAACTGCTTCTCCTTTTCCTGCCAGAGCGGCATAATTTTATGGCGGCGGCTGAATTCGTCCGCATACCGCAAAGTGAGCACGTCCGAAGAAACGCCGCCATCCTCACCTGTCCATATTCTCGTGTAAAAAGGAAGACCCAATATGAGTTTTTCCGGCGGAATTTCTTTTAAGAGCTCCGGAACTTTTGCGTCCAGCCAGTTATACGCCGAGACGGGCCCCGCATAAGAGCTTCCCCCGGCCGTCTGGTCATATCCCATAAGGATTTCATAATCCGCGTATTGGGCAAGGGCTTTCCTGTCATAGCAGCCATTCCAGTAGCTGTCTTTATCTCCGATGACCGTAATGTCGACAGATACTTTCTTTCCCATCTCATGCATCCGTTTGGACAGATCGGCGGTAAAATCAGTAAACGCCTCCGCGTCAGACGGTTTCATATTCTCGAAATCGATATTCCATCCTTCCAGATCATAAACAGAAGCATACGCGGTCAGCGCGCGGAGTACCTTTTCCCGCAGTTCCTTATCTCTGAAAAAAGCAGATGTCTTCTCTGGATCGAAATCATTGTCTACAAGGGGCATGACCTGGACGCCCGCTTTTTTCGCGCCTCGCAGATAGTCAAGGGGATAGTACCTCCGGCCGCCGGCCAGACGGTCATAGGTGCCCCACGAGGGAGAGATAATTCTTGTCCCTGTCTTTCCCGAGAAAAAAGGCTTGGCCGGATCGAAGTCATTGTCCGGATCCCACATGACAAGGACGGGACTCTCCTCTTTTTCCTTCTTACTTTTTTCCTTCTTCGGTTTTTCAAATTTGATTTCTTTCTTTTTCTCATTGAGTTTGTACCGGATGCCCGCGGCAGAAGCGAAGTAGGTCATATCCACCAGCCCGTCCTGCTCCACAGGAAGACGGAGCTCACTCCTGGTTCCGTCAGGAAGGACCGGCACAGATACATAGACCGCGCCGTTTTCTTCCCGGATTTTCCAGAAACCGCCCTTCTCAAGAACGGACGGCGCCCCATAAACCCGTCCCTCTTTGAGATACAGCGTTTCCCCTTTCCATTCTTTCGTTTTAATTTTCAATGTCTCTGCATTCTCCGCCGCGCTTGCAGCGGATACAGTAAGCAGCATAACCGCCGCCAAAGCGGCGCATAATTTCCAGCGTATCATCGGTTCCTCCCCATTCCGTATATTTTGCCAGGTCATGTATAATGATAAGAAAGACGCACTGTCACTGTCAACGGAATGCGTCTTTGGCTCCGCTTTTTTTCGCGTAAACATTAGTTAAATTTTCACTGGCAGCTCTATAAAAGAATCTGCCGGAAAGAGGGTACTATGCACCAATATGTCACATTCATCGGAGATTTTCCCATCCGTTTTTATGGGATCTTTTTTTCTTTAGGGATTCTATGCGGCTGTATTACAGCGTACTTTCTTCTGCAGAAAGATGGCCGCGGGCGGGAAAAGCATGTATTTGATCTGGGACTCACCATCGCTTTTGCGGGGATTCTCGGCGGACGTCTGTGGGATGTCTTTTTCTTCGACTGGGATTACTACCACAACCATCTTCTGGAGATCCCTTTCGTCTGGCAGGGAGGCATGGCCATCCAAGGCGGCCTGGTTTTCGCTTTCGTTGCGGCCTTCTTTTATTTAAAAAAATATAAAATTCCTGTGCTGCCCTTTGCAGACACGGTAGCGCCGGCAATCATACTGGGCCAGGCCATCGGGCGCATCGCCAATTTTATGAACGGCGACGCTTTCGGCCATCCTACCGGGAGCAGCTTCGGCCTTCTCTATCCGGATACGACGCTCGCCTACCACACCTACGGCGCGCAGCCGCTCTGGCCGGCAGAGGTCTGGGAATGCCAGGGGGATATTTTGATTTTCGTCCTGCTCCTGTGGGCGTCTTGCTTCCGTCACGCAAAAGGTACGATTTTCTGCCTCTATATTATGTGCTATTCCGTGCTCCGTTTCTTCCTGGAATTTCTCCGCGGCGACTACGGCACGCTTCTCTGGGGTCTCAAGAGCGCCCAGCTCACCAGCCTGACCGCCATCGTTCTTGCAGCGTGCGCCATGGTCTACTTCCACTTCCGCTGCAAGGAGGAGGAAAACAGGTAATGTAAAAAGAAACTCTTAAGCCCATGCTGCTTGAGAGTTTCTTTTTTGATGTTTTTTAGCCTATCCTTTCTTTTCAGTACCGGCAAGACGCATATAGAGGAGCGGATAGGGCCGCCCCTGTTCATCCTCAGCAGTCTGCTTGTATACGGAAAATCCCATATGGCTGTAGAATCCCACTGCCTGTGGATTCTGCTCATTCACCGTAACTTCATCCGCGCCGAAGTGCGCTTCCGCTTTTTCCAGAAGAGCCCGGCCAAGTCCATGTCCCCGCTCTTCTGGATGGGCAAAGAGCATTTCAATGCGGTGCCCCTCCACGCCGAGAAAGGCCGCAGGATTTCCGGATGGGTCATCCAGTACAAGAAGGACGGGCACCGCCTGGAGCGCTTCCGGCACATAGGGCTTAATGGATTGGATTTCCTGCTCACTCAGGAAATGATGTGTCTCCCGGACCGATGCCTCCCAAAGCGCGGTGAGAGAAGCTATCAGGTCTTTCCCTCTTTCGCGGCTTCCAATTTCTTTGATTTCGATTGTTTTCATCGTCTTCTCTCCGTTAAAAATAGTATAAAAAGCAGTACAGTTTCCGCTGTGCTGCTTTTTTAACGATTGATTTCACACGGGAGATGCCTGGATCTTTCCCGCCTTCAGACGGACAAATGAACCTGTCCCCAATTCTTTCCCCATTGCCTCAGCAATGCGCATGGTCTGCTCATGGCAGGTAAAGAGGAAAATCTGCTGTTTCTTCCCCAGTTCCAGCAGGAACCGGAGTGTTTCTTTCTGGCGCGTCTCATCGAACCGGACAAAGATATCATCGAGAACCATGGGCAGCGGCTCAATCTGACGGCCAAAAGCAAGCGCCATGGACAGGCGCAGCGCCAGGTATACCTGGTCTCCTGTGCCGGAGGACCAGATTTTCGCATCCTTCTGATTGTGCATGCTGTCTACCGTACATACCGTCTTTCCATCGTCGCTGACCTGGAGACTGTAACGCCCGCTGGTCATGGCACTAAGAAAATCATTGGCCTTTTTTATAATCTGAGGCCGTTTCCCCGATTCATACTGTTTCTGCGCCTCTTCCATGAAATGAGAAGCGTATACATAGGTGAGCCATTCTTCCACGGCGCTTTTCAGTTCTGTTTCAATCTCTTCTTTCTCCTGGAGGACTTTCGTAATGCTTTCGTCCCCGGCGAGCCGGTAAATCTCATTCTCCGCGGCGCCCTGCTGTTTCTGCAGTTCTCCCAGTTCTTTTTCCCGAGACGCGATCTCATCCTGCAGTGTCTGATGGGCTCCCATCCAGTCATCGTACTCACCGCTCTCAAGAGACTGCCAGAGACGGTCAAATTCTTCCTGGCTTCCTGCGTAAAGGCGGATATCCTGGCGCACCGATTCCCATTCTTTCATGAGCTGGTCATGCTGCTCGTGGGCGGTGACCCGTTCCGCGAACTCTTCCGCATTTTTCGCATTGACCATGGCAAAGAGGGCGTGCATGCTCTTCTGGCAGGCTTCCCACTGTTCATTCATCCGGTCCATTTCGCGCTGGTACGTTTCGTGCTGCTTATTTTTCTCGGAAATGGTCTGCCAAGCCAGGAGCCGTTTCCTGTTTTCTTCATAAATCTCAGCAATCGTTTCCGGCGTTACCGCAAGGGAGGCTCCGGTAGATCGGATGATGGAAAGGGCACGGCGCTTGAAATCATCCAATTTCTCCTGCGCCTTTTCGGTGCGCGCATCGATAATCTTTCCTGCGCCGCGGGCAGAATAGATCTTCTGCCACTGTTCCTGCAGGGTAGAAAGATTGTCAGCGCCCGTTTCCGGCAGATGATTCCGGGACAGCCAGTCTTTCCAGGACTTTTCTACACGCTGTTTTTCCTTCGCAAAGGACGCCCCTTCTTCTTCCCACTTTTGATGCTCTTTCTGCTGCCGTTTCAGGGTTTCCCGCTTCCACGACAGGGCCTGTTCCCGTGCCTGCGCTTTGTAGAAAGCAGCCCGCTTCTGCTGGAGCGCATTATGGAAAACCACCAGGTCCTCTTCCGTTTTCGGGAGAGGAATCGTAAATCCTTCTCCCAGGGCAACCCGTTTCTGCTGGAGTGTTTCCATCTGCGCAGCCACCCGCTTCATATTGCGGTCTTTTTTGTGAATGACCCGGCTGTTAGCCATAAAGGCTAAACCGGCCGCTGCCGCACCGCCGACCGTTCCATAGAGCGCAGCAGTTCCTGCTATAGCGAGAAAGAAAGCTGCAATTCCTCCTGCTGCTCCCAGCAGAAGAAGCGCCCCAAGCCAGAACCAGACCGTATAGCGCCGGTCCTCCTGCCTGCTGAGCTGGTCATACTCCTCTTTGAGATCGGTTTCATCATGAATGAGACTTTCAATCTGATTGGCTCTCGTTTCAAAAGCATGCCATTCTTCTTCTGTCTGAACAGGCTCCTCTGCAAGCTCGTCTCCGCCTTTTTCCACTTCCGGCTCGCGCTGCTCCCAAAAATGGTATTCATTTTCCCGGACAGAGACGCTCTGCGCCAGTTTGCGCCCTTCTTCCCAGTCGACCTGGGGGAATTCCTCATCCACAGGAAGCATGCGGTCCCACAGGGGAAGGGCATATCCCATATGGGAAAAATCCGCTTTCCATGCCTGTTTTTCCACCTGCAGTTCTTTCAGATCCTCTTCGGTCTGGCTCCACTGCCCCAGATCGGTATAAAGCTTTTCCAGAGCCTCTGCCGATCCGGCCCAGGGAATCACTTCCTCTTTCGTGTGCGGCGTATATGCATCCAGTTTTTTCTGGAGCTGCTCCCGCTGGTCATGAATCACTTCCATGCGGCTCATCAGCTGATTCCACTGTTCTTTCCCATTTTTAGGGAACATTTTGACCTGTTCCCCAAGGGCAAGCCTGCGCTTGATCTCTCTGGCGCGGACATAATATTTCCAGGCACCCAGCTTTTTTTCGTAGATCCGGTCCTGTTCCTTATCTTTGGCCAGCTGCTCCGTAAGACCGGCAATATCTTTTTTTATGCGGGCCTGTTTTTTCTGCAGCTCGGAGAAAGAATCTTCCTGCCGGGAGAGAAGATCCGCCTCTTCCGCTATGATTTTCTGTTTCTCCAGAAGCTGGTTGATTTTCCGCCGGCTCTGGGCGGAAGGCAGAAGGAGTGCCTCTTTCCTGTCAGAAAGGGTCTGTCTTGCGTCAGAGAGCTTATCTCCCCCCTGAAGCAGGAAGAAGCGGCTCCTCACTTCTTCCTCAGACAGGAAACCGGCTCCCTGGAGATCTTCCAATCCCACTGCGAAGATGTGCTCATACATGGAACGGCTCAGGCCGTGCCACCATAGATTCATCGGGTCTTCTTCCAGGCGTTTTCCTTTCCCGTCTTCGAACCAGCTGTTTTTACCGCTGCGGAAAAAACGGTACGTCTCTCCATTATCACGAAGAATTCCCATATTCCCTTTTTTATCATGCCATGCGCCGCGGCGATATCCGAAGAGCATATCCCGGATAAAATTGAGAAGCGTTGTTTTACCGCTCTCATTTTCTCCCATCACCACCACCAGCTGATTCTGCGGCGGTTTCCAGGATACATTGTTGTAAATGCCGTATTGCTCCAGCTGCAAATCGGTGATTTTCATGATTCCTCCTCTATGAGCATCTCCGCGCCAAGAAGCTCTGCTTTCCGGAATGCCCGTTCCTGCATGTCTGGATCAATCAAATTCTTAAGCGCGCTCACCCGTTTCCATTCCGGCTGCGCTTCCAGAATCGCCGCCAGGCTTTCTGCCCGCTCTTCTGCGGATTTGGAAGCTTCCTTGTCATAAGCATTCAGGTAATCCCCTGCAATATCCGGGATCTGGCGCCGCTCAGAGAGGTCCATCTCCGGCTTGGTTTCATCGTCAATGCCGCTGAAATAAGCAAAAATATGGCGGAATTGTTCTTTTTCATTGAGTGACTGCAGAATAAATTCCTGTCCTGACGGCGTCGACACCGCTTTATGAAGCGGTCCCCGACCAGTAAAAACAAGGCGCACAATATCGGGCCGCCCAGTCTTCTCTTTAAGCGCCGCCCTCTGTTTCATGATCTCACGGAGCAGTTCATCCTGGTCCGCAAACTGGGAAATATCAAAGGTCATGCGGACCCACTGCACCGCGTCTGTTTCTATAAATTTCAGCGTGACTGTGCCGTAAGCTCCTACATCGACAAGGTAACATCCCCGCGGGCCTGTTTCACTCTGGTCCAGCCCCTGGGTATTGCCCGGGTAGATGATATAAGGAGATTTCCCCAATTCTTTCCGCGTATGCACATGACCGAGCGCCCAATAATCCATCCTGGCCTTCTTCAGATCATCTAACGTACACGGCGCATAAGGGCCTGCAGAAACACCGGCGTCCGTATGGAGCATGGCGATGGCGAACCCGTCGTTCTCCCGGCGCTCAAAACGAAGTGCCAGATTTTCTTCCACATGGCGTGTGGCATAGCTGATGCCGTAAACCGTGGCCGCCAATTCTCCGTCCACCAGAAGGGGTACCCCTTCTACCTTGTCTGTTCCAAAAATATGGACGGAAGGAGGAAGCGGAATGTCTGCCCGCCATGCTTCCGCAGGGTCGTGATTGCCATGAATGATAAAAATCTGTATGCCCTGCTGCGCCGCCCGGTAGAGCTCACGGGCAAAAGCCATCTGTGCCGCCAGGCTGTGATGGGCACTGTTGTATACATCGCCGCTGATCAGGAGGGCGTTCACCCTGCTTTCCACCGCAGTGGTAACAACCTTCTCAAACGCTTTGAATGTGGCTTTCCCTATCGCTTCTGTCCAGGGGCCGCGGTCTCCGGGATGCAGCCCGCGGAAGGGTTCCCCCAGGTGCAGATCCGCGCAATGCACAAAAGAAAAATGTTTTCCCATATATCCTCCTGTAAAACGCCGGGAAGGGCGTTCTGTGACTTAGTCTTTTTCTATTGTATCATACATCGGAACATTCGAAATAACGTTCTCTCTGAAGGAACAACAATCCAGAAATCCATCAAAAAAGGACCGCACCAAACGGTCCCTTCTCGTCATGTGAGCAGTCAATAAGCCGAGTTCTGTCCCACAGCGTGGTGATGATTATCTATCTAGACAAAGAATTGCTTCCTTGTTCAAGCGGCAACAACCCGGAAGGTCAGCGGGCAACCTCAACCCTTCCCTATTCGGCCTTGCTCCGGATGGGGTTTACCAAGCCAGCCAGTCTCCTGACTGCTGGTGCGCTCTTACCGCACCTTTCCACCCTTACCGCTTGCGCGGCGGTTTCCTTTTCTATGGCACTTTCCCTGGGGTCACCCCCGCCGGACGTTATCCGGCATCCTGCCCTGCGAAGCTCGGACTTTCCTCAGACCTTGCGGCCCGCAATCATCTTTCGTACTCACGGATGACAGTATAGCACATCACGAAAAGGCTGTAAACTAAAATCCTTACATCTATCGCCGCGGAAAATTTCCACAAAGAAAAGCCTCTTATAAATGGTACGGCTCATGGCGCATAATTTTCATCGCCCTATAGATCTGCTCTGCCAGAAGGAGACGGGCCATCTGATGGGTAAAGGTCATAGAGCTGAGGCAAAGAGAAAAGTCTGCTCTCTCTTTGAGATTTTTCCCATTGCCGTAAGGTCCGCCTATCAGAAAAAGGAAACTGCTCCGTCCCTCGACCATCCGTTTTTCCAGAAAGGACGAAAGTCCTTCCGAAGACAGCATGGTGCCCGACGTATCAAGGAGAATCACATAATCGGCGGGGCGGACATATTTCAGGATTTTCCGTCCCTCTTTTTCCATGACCTGTTCTTTGAGCGCCTCTGACGGATCAGGGGGCATCTTTTCTTCTTCCTGCTCAAGGATGGAAAATTTGGCCATAGGCGCAAGACGCAGGGCATATTCACGAATCCCGTCGCGCATCCACTTTTCTTTGATTTTGCCGATGCCGGCGATGGTTATTTTCATCATGAATCCTGCTTTGCTTCGCTGAGAAGAACGTCTGTGTCCGCGCTCCGTCCATCATGGACATAGGTAATTGTCACGGTCTGTCCAGGCTTGTAGCCATCGAGTGCTTCCCGGAGCTCTCTTACGGTATCGGTCTTTTTCCCGTTAATGGCGGTAATGAAATCTCCCGGACGGATGTCAGAAAGGGAGAGCGGGCTGTTTCTCTCAATTTTCATCACCAGTACCCCCTTTACGTCAGAGTCCCAATTATAGCCATACCTGGCGGCAATATCCTTATCCGCGCCGTAAAGCCCAAGATAGGCCCGGCTCACATGCCCATTCTGGATAAGCTCCTCAATGATCTGCTTCGCCTGGTTGATAGGAATGGAAAAGCCCATTCCTTCTACGCCTTCTTTCGCAATTTTAGCGCTGTTGATACCCACCACTTTCCCGTCAGCCGTGACAAGAGCACCGCCGGAATTGCCCGGATTGATCGCCGCATCAGTCTGGATCAGTTTGAACCGCTGGTCCATGCCGTCCAGTGTCCGGTTCAAGGCACTGATCACCCCCACCGTGACGGTTCCCTGAAACTCCAGCCCCAGAGGATTGCCGATGGCAATGGCTGTCTCCCCGACCTGGAGATGGTCAGAGTCTCCAAAAGATGCCACAGGGAGCGAGTCCGATCCATCAATTTTTACAACAGCCAGATCGGTGGACGGGTCGGTGCCGACCACGGTACCCTGTACCGTTTGCCCGCTGGAGAGAGAAACATTCACCTTTTTGCTGTCTCCTACCACATGGTTATTGGTCACGATGTAGCCCTGCTTGTCAAAAATCACGCCGGAACCTACGCTTTGCCCCACTTCCACGCGGCGGTTGAATACATCACGGTCATAGACCTGGGTTGTGATTCCCACAATGGCCGGCCCCACCTGCCGCACCGCTTCCACCACCGCGTTATTTCTCACCGGGGGAAGATCAAAATTTTTATTTTCCTGGTTCTCCGGTACTTTGTACGTATTTGCTGCAGGCGCCTCTTTAAAAAATGGCAGATCATGCATGATGTATCCCCCTGCGGCGCCGCCGGCCAGGAGGATCACCGCTGCAGCGAAAATCAATTTTTTCGTATACTTCCCTGCGTTTTCCTCTCTATGAATGGAACTGCCCTGTTCCTTCAGCTGTTTATCCAAATCTTCTCTATCCATCATTCCACCTCATCGGTTACATTTCATTTGATACAGACCCTCCTGCCAGGGAGTTATTATTATTATATAATAC
>CAUBUJ010000038.1 GCA_958439155.1 uncultured Veillonellaceae bacterium | reverse complement strand
TTTTTATATAGTTCCTTCAAATTGTATCCTTCCATATTTCTTCTATAATCTCATACTATTATCTTTTATAGTTATCATTCAGGGCAAAAAAATAAGAACCAGCGCCGGAGCGATGGCTCTTTCCTGTTTTCTATGACGGCTCTACCGGCCAAACTTAGCGAGAAGCGCCGCTACGATCCCTGCCAGGGCAAAGGTCAGGTACGCCAGATCCTTGTATTCTGTCGCGCAGGCGCCGGCGCTTTCCCTGGGAAAATCATTTCTCGTAAAGGGCTGGTCCTGGTAAATAATTTCCTCTGGAAGAACCCGCTGGAAACTATCTTTCAGAAAATTGGCGTATCCCGTGCTCTCTTCCATGAAAAAATGAAACAGCTCCGGATAGAGCCCCATCCCGGTCTCTTCCCGTATCGTCCCGAGCACGTCCCGGACGGTGCGGAGAAAGGCGAGGGTACGGTCCTTTTCTTTCCGTTCATTCTTCCCGGCCATCTTTTCGTACCTGTCATAGGTCCTGGCCATGGAGCAGAGCATGTACACTTTCCAGTCATCCCGGAGCGGCGCGTAAAGGCTCTTCCCGCTGCAGTGCTCTCTCACCAGGTTGAGAAGATTTCCCTCAATGGTGAGAAGCTCCCGGAATACAGGAAGAAGGCCGTCGTACTTTCTGGCGTAATCCTTCAGAATGTAACGGACCAAAAAAAGTCTGAAAATGAGGTATTCCATAAGAAAGCGGTGCGTCACCGCCTGGTCTTCCCGCAGCGCGCGGTATCCCCCTGCTTTCAAAAGGGCGGTCATCCTGTTTTCCAGGGAAAAGCTCCCTTCCGGCGCCGAAGAATAGGAATAAAACGCTTTTCCCGCAAGCGTCCGCGCCAGCATCCGCATCGCTTCCCGGTGGTCTTCTCCCATGGGACCGCCTCCTCTCTTCAGATCCAGCCGAAGTGGCGGCACGCATTGTAAATGCCGTCTTCATCAGCACGGGTGGTAATGTATTTCGCCTTCTCTTTCAGCGCTTCCTTGGCATTGCCCATGGCCACACTCATCCATTCCGGACGGAACATGGAGCGGTCATTCATGCCGTCTCCAAAGACGACGATCTGTTCATCAGAGAGGCCATAGGTTTTCATGATGTAGCGGATTCCCTTTTCCTTGGCTGTCGGCTCCACAAGGAGCGTATCCCCGCTGAGCCATACCCGGGGCAGGCCGCAGGTATCAATGTCTCCGTCCTGCCCTCTATGACAGGCAATGAAGAGCTTGTAGATTTTCGGCACTTTGTGATAATCGAAATGGGGGTCCACTTCCGTCTCATAGTAATGGTCAGCCACTGCCTGGACATAGCGCCCGCTGGTGGTGATGCGGAGTCTCTTATTGAAAGGCGCCGCTGCCCAGGGATGGCGCGCGCTGTCAAGGCCGTCCAGAACCGCCCGCATTTTATCAATCGGCAAGGTGTGGTGGTATTGGATGACACCGTCCAGCGTGACACATTCCCCGCCGTCTGAAACGACAGAGGAAATGCCCAGAGACCGGGCCACGGAAAAAGCGTCTGCCTGGATACGGCCTGTGGCAATCGCGACGAAATTCCCCTTCTCCTGGAGAAGGCGCAGCGCTTCTTTTGTGCTGTCCGGCACCTTCGCAGTAAGCGGCTGGGTGAGCGTACCGTCAATATCAAAGAAAAAATACTTTTTCAACTCTTCCTCCTCCCAGGAAAGAACCATTTTCTCCCCTATACGGCAGGAAAGATTATCCTGCCTCCGGCATAGGACCTTCTTTCTATTATATTAACGAATGTGCCCCCTCTTTGACAAGGTATCCCGCCGATTCCGTCCATGGCCAGAGGGGCTCCTCCAGGGTTTTTTTGATGCTTTCTTCCGTGACAGGAGAAAAATAGACCTTCAGCAGACACAGCCCGGCGGCAGGAGCCGTCACGCCAAGCGCTTTCCGGTCTCTGGCGAGAAGAATCCGCTCCAGATCTTCCGCCGTCTTCTTTCCTGCGCCGGCGTCTGCAAGGGCTCCCGCGATATTCCGCACCATGTGGTACAAGAAGCCTTCTCCTGTGACATAGAGAAAGTACAGTCCCCTTTCCCCGCGGAGGGAAATGTCAAAAATACGACGCACCGGACTTGCCGGCACAGAATTGCTCCCTTTAAAGGAAGTAAAATCATGGGTTCCTACGAGAACCTGGGCGGCGCGTTTCATTTTTTTTAAGTCAAGATCCCGCCCGGTATTCCATATATACCTCCTGAGGAAGGGATTGACCTCCCTGCTGCTGGAAAAGAGGTAGCCATAGGTTTTCCCTGTATTCTGGCGGCGGACGGAAAAATCTTCTTCCATTTCCCGGCTCTGCCGCACCCGGATAGAAAGAGGAAGGTACGCATTCAGGGCAAATTGAAATTTCTCTCCCGGAATCGTCGACTCCGTATAAAAAGTACATTCCTGGCTGTAGGCGTGCACGCCGGCATCGGTGCGCGCCACAAAATAGAGGGTGCTTTTCTTTCCTGTGACTCTTTCGATGACCTGTTCCAATACTTCCTGCACAGCCAGCCCGTTTTCCTGGCGCTGGAACCCGGCAAAGGAAGAGCCGTCGTACATGACGGTAATCCAAATATTCCGCATAGTCTCTCTACCTAACAAAAAAGGCTGCCCTGTGACAGCCTGTAAAACCATTCTTACAGAAAAACGCGCATCGCTCCAAGGACAGCGGTCACGCCGATGACAGCGGCAAATCCTGCCCCGTCCCGCCAGGTATAGACGAGCTGGTGCATTTTTGTCCGTCCTTCCCCGCCTCGGTAGCACCGCGCTTCCATGGCCGTGGCCAGATCATCAGCGCGGCGGAAAGCGGAAATAAAGAGCGGCACCAGGAGCGGCACCATACTCTTTGCCCGGTGCCAGAGATTACCTGTGGAAAAGTCCGCTCCCCGGGAAGACTGGGCCTTCATAATGCGGTCTGTTTCTTCCAGAAGAGTCGGAATGAAACGGAGGGCGATGGTCATCATCATGGCCAGTTCATGAGCAGGCACGCCAAACCGTTTGAAAGGCATAAGGAGCGCCTCAATCCCATCGGTGAGCACGATCGGGCTCGTGGTGTAGGTCAGAAGAGAAGAAAAAGCGATGAGGTACACCAGACGAAGCGTCATGAGGACGCCGTTCTCTATGCCTTCCTTGCTGATATGAATCCATCCCCAGGTGAAAATTTCTTCCCCCGGCGTGGTAAGCACATGAATGAGCATCGTAAAGAGAAGGATTACCCAGAGGGGCTTCACCGCTTTCCACACCATTTTCACGGGCACGCCGGAAATCATAATGCTTCCAAGGATGAAAAGAGTCACCAGAATATAGGACCACAAGTCTGCCGCAAGGAAAATCGCGGCGATAAAGATCATGGTGCAGAGAATTTTGGAGCGGGGATCCATACGGTGAAGGAAGGAATCTCCCGGATAGTACTGTCCAAGGGTGATATCTGTCAGCATGGGGCGCCTCCCTTCAGAACGCGGAACATCTCCTGCGCCGCTTCTTCACAGGTGACAGCCCGTTCCGGGACGGGAATCCCCCGCTCTTTCAGGTAGAGCAGCGTCTTCGTCAGCGGCGGCACGTCCACGCCGGACGCCTGGAGTTCTTTCCGGTGATGCAGGAAGAGATCCATCGGCTCCCCATCCAGCACGCACCGGCCGCCGTGCATCACCAGAAGCCGTGTGGCCAAGCGGGCAATGTCGTCCATATTATGGGAAACAAGAATGACCGAAAAAGCCCCCGCTTCGTACCATTTCTTGATCTGGCTGAAAATTTCGCGGCGCCCGATGGGGTCAAGCCCGGCGGACGGTTCATCAAGAATGAGGAAATCCGGCTTCATGGCGAGTACCCCCGCGATGGCAACGCGGCGCATCTGTCCGCCGGAGAGGCGGAAAGGAGACCGGTCCTTGTAGGTGTCATAATCAAGGCCCACAAATTTCATGGCGTCCTTCACGCGGCGCTCTGTTTCCGCTTCATCACAGCCCAGATTTCTCGGGCCGAAGGCGATATCCATGGCGATGGTTTCTTCGAAGAGCTGCTGCTCTGGATACTGGAAGACCATCCCCACGGAATGGCGCTTGGCGAGGGCTTCCTTCGTTTTGTCCGCCAGATCGACCCCGTCTACCAGGACCCGTCCTTCTGTGGGATGGATGAGCCCGTTCAAATGCTGGATAAAAGTGGATTTTCCGCTTCCTGTATGGCCGATGATGCCTACGAATTCCCCTTTTTCAATGGTAAGATCCACCCCGGAAAGGGCAGTCTTCTCATAGGGCGTTCCCTTCCCGTAGATATAGGTTATATTTTCGACACGAATGGACATAGCGCATCTCCCAATTCCTGATCTGTCATGCAGTCTTCCCGGACTGCCATTCCTTTTTCATGAAACAGATGGGCCAGTTCTGCCGGCACCGGCACATCAAGACCGATCTTTTTCAGCGTTTCCGCCTGGGAAAAAATCTCCCGCGCCGTGCCGTCCATGGCAAGATGCCCTTTATTGACTACAAGTACCCGGTCTGCAGTCACCGCTTCTTCCATGAAATGGGTAATGAGCACCACAGAAATTCCTTCGTTCCGGTTCAGTTCATGGATGGTATCCATCACTTCTTTCCGTCCCATAGGATCCAGCATGGCTGTGGGCTCATCAAGAATGATGCAGTCCGGCTTCATCGCAAGCACCCCTGCGATAGCGATGCGCTGCTTCTGCCCGCCGGAGAGCATCGCCGGGGAATGTTTCCGGTACTTCGTCATGCCCACTTTTTCGAGCGCGCTGTCCACGCGGCGGATGATCTCTTCTCTGGGCACGCCGATATTTTCCGGGCCGAATGCCACTTCTTCCTCCACCACTGCCGCCACGATCTGGTTGTCCGGATTCTGGAAGACCATACCCACCTTCTGACGGATCGGCCAGAGATTCTCTTCTTCATTGACGGACATGCCTTCCACCAGAATATCCCCGCTGGTGGGCAGGAGAAGCGCGTTCAGATGACGGGCCAGCGTGGATTTTCCGCTGCCGTTGGTGCCGATGATGGCTGTAAATTCCCCTTTCCTGATCTGACAGGAAATGTTGTCCAGCGCCTTGAATTCCTTCCCTTCTTCTGTTTCGTAGGAATGGGTCAGGCCGCGGATATCAAACATGACAGAATCCATAGGTTCCTTTCTTCAGGGATAGACCGGGCGATCGATCATGCCCCTCCCTTTTGCAATGTGTGAACGTTTTCATTGTACCTGCTGCTTTTCTATTTGTCAATTTTATAGAGCTCTATATGTAGACAATTCTGAAATAGAAAATCTTGCGCTTTATTATACCATGGAAATGAAAGCCCTGCAGAAAAAGAAAACGCCATGCTGCCGCTTTCCTCATGCTAATCAGAAAAACCGGTCCTCCCCGCGCGGGAAAGGCCGGTTTTGCCTGCTATGAATCAGTTGCCCAGCATGAGGCGGTCACTCACCGCGTCAGAAGTTTCTTCAAATTTTTTGAGAAGCATATCGATGGTGAGATTCTTTTTCTCTTCCGGAGTGTAGTCCGCGATGATCCGGCCGCTGTTCATCATAATGAGGCGGTTGCCGAAGCGGAGAGCGTCTCTCATATTGTGGGTAATCATGAGCGTGGTCAGGTGCTGTTCATGAACGATTTCATCGGTGATACGGAGCACCTTTTCCGCCGTTTTCGGATCGAGCGCTGCCGTCGGTTCATCAAGAAGAAGGATTTCCGGCTTCTTCATGGTCGCCATGAGAAGCGTCACTGCCTGGCGCTGCCCGCCGGAGAGGAGGCCGATCCTCGTTCCCAGACGGTTTTCCAAGCCCAGATCAAGCCGTTTCAGCATATCCCGGAATTTATCATGGTCTCCCTTGCCGAAAGCCCAGCGGAGACGGCGGGTTTCGCCCCGGCGGGACGCGAGAATCAGATTTTCCTCAAGCTGCATCCCTGCGGCAGTCCCTTTGAGAGGATCCTGGAAAACGCGGCCAATATATCTGGCCCGCTTGAATTCACTCATATGGGTCACATCGTTTCCGTCGATCTCAATTTTTCCGCTGTCCGGATAGAAGACGCCGGCAATGGAATTGAGGAGGGTACTCTTCCCGGCGCCGTTGCCGCCGATGACGGTGCAGAAGTCCCCGTCATTCAGTGTGAGGGACAGATCGATGAGGGCTTTCTTTTCATTCTGCGTGCCTTTAAAAAAGGTCTTGCTGATATGAGATACTTGTAACATGGTCAGCCTGCCTTTCCTAAATTCAAATTCTCTTTAATCATGGGAAGAGCGAGCGCGATCATGACGAGCACCGCCGTGAAGAGTTTCAAATCGTTCGGCGGCATGCCCATGAAGAGCACCACCGCGATGACGATGCGGTAGATCACGGAACCAAGAATGACCGCGATGAGCGATTCTTTAAAAGAAGACACGCCGAGAATGACTTCCCCAATAATCACAGAAGCGAGACCGATGACGATGGTGCCGATGCCCATGCCTACATCAGCAAAGCCGTTGTTCTGCGCCACCACCGCGCCGCAGAGACCAATCAGGGCATTGCTGATGAAGAGGCCGATGATGATCATGGTATCCGTATTGACGCCCTGGGCACGCATCATCTGCACGTTGTAGCCGGTAGCGCGGATGCACATGCCGATTTCCGTACCGAAGAACCAGTATACCGCCAGGCACAGAATGAGGCAGAGAATCGCCGGCAGCAGGAACGCTGCCGGGCCCTGGCCGATGCCGAAGGCTTTCTGTGTCATGGTAAAGACCGTATCCGTCCGGAGGAGGGAAATATTGGCTTTCCCCATGATGTGAAGATTGATGGAATACAGGGCGATCATCGTCAGAATTCCGGCGAGAATGGCGGGAATCTTCAGTTTCGTATAGAGAAGGCCCGTAATCGTTCCTGCGATCACCCCGCCTGCTGCGCCTGCCGCCACAGCCACCCAGGGGGAAATACCGCCGGCAATCATGGTCGCCGCAATAGCGCCGCCCAGAGGAAAGCTCCCTTCACAGGTCATATCCGGTACGTCCAATACACGGAAGGATAAAAACACACCAAGCGCCAGAATGGACCACATGAGCCCCTGGGCGATGGTGGAAACAGCCAAATCAAACATGAATTTCCACTCCTTCTTTCGCGCAGTCTCTCCTTACCCATCAGGGGCGGGCAGGCTGCCCATCATATAAATATAATTTTCTTGCTTTCTGCCACAAATCATTGGGCAGCTCGATGCCGAGATGCTTGGCCGCTGCCATATTGATCACCAGGTCGGTATCCCTCTGGCGGGCAATAGGAATATCTTCCGGGAGAATGCCCCCCTGCAGCAGTTTCACCGCCATAAGGCCGGCAGAAAATCCGATGCGGTAGTAATCTTCCGAAACAGAAGCGAGGGCGCCTTTCCGCACCATATGTTCATTGGCGCCGATCACCGGCACTTTCGCCTGGCTGAGCACTTCCATAATCTGTTCGAAGTGTTTTTCTATCTTCGGATCTTCCACGATGTATACAGCATCCGCTTTCCCAGCGAAGGCCCTGGCCTTTTCCTCCGGTTTCTCTCCTTTTTTGACAGCCACTTCATAGAGCGCCAGGTTCTTCCGCGCCGCTCCCTCCCGGAGCCAGGAAAGAGCGAGAGCTGCGTCGCCGCTCTCTTCGGAATAAAGGATGCCCACCTTTTTCGCTTTCACCAGGCGCTTTGCCGCGGTGAGCTGGCTCAGGACACCCGGCACGGAAGACATGCCGGTAATATTCTCATGACCTGACAGATAGTCCTGACTCTTAAAATCCAGGACGCCGATTCCTACAACAGGAACCGAATAAGTGAGCCCCGCCGCGGACGAGCACGCTTCGCCTCCAATGGCGGCAATGAGATCTTTCTTTCCCTGAATCAGAGAACGGGCACCTTCAGAAGCGGCTTCCTCATTTCCCTGGGCGGACAAGGTCTCTACCGTGATTTTTTCGCCGTCCTTATATCCCTTGGCGGCAAGAGCGTCAAGAAAGCCCTTGCGCATGCGCTCTTCTTCCGGTGTGTCATTGCTCTGGAGAATGCCGATGCGGTACTGATTCTTCGTCGGAATCGGTGCCGCTCCTGCGGGAGCCGTTTCTCCGCCTCCCCGCAGAAGAAACGCCGCCGTTCCTGCCGCTCCGAGAAAAAGTACAATCAAAAGATAGAAAATCTTTGTTATCTTTCCTGCATCCATTCCGCCTTGCTCACTCCTGTTTCTTTCCCTTTTGAAGAGAAGGACAGCACTTCAGGAAAAGAGACGCCTTCTCAAAGTATGGTTGCCCGGTCCAATACAGACTGCGGAATCTGGAGTCCGAGCGTCTCCATTTCCTGCTTATTGATGTACAGTTTTGACTGCGCTGCCCCTTCTACAGGAAGATCCTTGACGGTCTTCTTGCCTTCGAGGATATCCGCTGCCATTTCCCCTGCGCGGACGCCGATGTCATAGAAGCTGATCGATTCCGAAGCAAAGGCGCCGCTCTTCACATGGCCCACCTCCGCGCCGTAGACAGGAATCTTCCCACGGTTGGCGATGGCCATCAGATTAGGAATAGACGAAGCCACCACATTGTCGGTGGGAACGAAGATGGCATCTACATGGCCTATGAAAGCTTCTGCTACCTGCTGCACGTCGTTGGTGGAATTGACTGTGAGTTCTTTCACTTCAATCCCGAGAGGCGCGCAGGCTTCCCGGAGGCGTTTGGCCTGGATCACCGAATTGATTTCACTGGAATTGTAAAGAATACCGACGGTCTTCGCGTCCGGCTGGATTTCCCGGATGAGAGCCACCTGCTTGTCCAGCGGTCCCCGGTCATGGGTTCCGGTCACATTGGCGTCAGGTTTGGCCTCGGACGCCATGAGTTTGGCATTTTCAAAATCAGCGATCGCCGTGCATATGATGGGAATTTCCTTCGTCGCATTCGCCATGGACTGGGCGGCCGGCGTGGAAATCGCGCCGATCAGGTCATACTTGCCGCTGACGAAACGGTTCGCGATGGACTGCAGGTTGGACTGGTCCCCCTGGGCGTTCTGCTGGTCAATTTCAATTTTATCCGCAAGGCCCCGCTTTGTGAGAGCATCCACAAAGCCCTTGTTGGATTCATCCAGGGCGGGATGCTGCACGATCTGCACGATCCCTACTTTTTTCTTTCCCGTACTGCTTCCTCCTGCGGAAGAACCGCCGCACCCTGCTACGATTCCTGCCGCGAGAAGTCCGATCATGCCTGCTGCCGCTGCTTTTCTCCACTGTTTTGCTTCCATTCTGCTCATCCTCCTATGGAAAGGGGTAATCCCTTTCCAAACTCCCAGGCGGTTTCCATTACGCCTGGCCGCGGCATCCCGCGGAAATATATTGAAATTATATCACAGGAGAAAGAATATTTTCTCCTGATGATGACAATCCTTTCGGATTTCCATGTTCTTCAGGCCTTCCTCAAAGGATGGTCGCCTCATCCAGCACCGACTGCGGTATGGCAATGCCCAGCGCGTTCATTTCTTCTTTATTGATGTACAATGTGGATTTGGAAGCGCTTTCTACAGGAATGTCCTGGACTTTCTTTTTGCCTTCCAGAATATCCGCCGCCATTTCCCCTGCCTGGTATCCGATATCGTAATAACTGATAGACACCGACGCGAGAACGCCGTTCTTCACATGGCCCACTTCCGCGCCGTAGACGGGAATTTTATTGGCATTGGCCACCGCCATGAGGGTAGGGATGGAAGAAGCCACCACATTGTCCGTAGGCACGTAAATGGCGTCCACCTGCCCGGCGAAGCTTTCCGCCACCTGCTGGATATCATTGATGGAATTCACCGTCCGTTCCTGGACAGCGATGCCCAGAGGCTGGCAGATTTCATTCAGCTTTTTCGCCTGGATCACCGAATTGATCTCGCTGGAATTATAAATGATGCCGATATTTTTGACGCCCGGCTGGATGGCGCGGATCAGATCCACTTCTTTTTCCAGAGGATTCACATCCGACGTGCCGGTTACATTGCCGTCCGGCGCCGCTTCCGATTTCATGAGCTTGGCTGTCTCATAATTGGTCACCGCCGTGCACACAATGGGGATATCCCCTGTGGCATTGGCCATGGCCTGCGCTGCCGGCGTGGAAATCGCTCCTATCAGGGCATATTTCCCGGAAACGAAGCGGTTTGCGATACTCCGCAGATTGGACTGGTCCCCCTGGGCATTCTGCTGGTCGATTTCGATCTTGTCAGAAAGACCGCGCTTCGCCAGTGCTTCTGTAAATCCTTTATTCGCTTCATCCAAAGCGGGGTGCTGCACGATCTGCACCACCCCGACTTTCATTTTTCCGCTGCCACCACTGCTGCCGCATCCCGCCAGAATCCCTGCGGATGCCGCGCCCAAAAGCACGGCGGAAAGACATAATTTCCATGTTTTCACTGCCATTCTTCTATCCCTCCTGTAGTACGTCCCGGCATCTTTCTCCACGGCAGGATCTGCTATTCTTCTATGCTCCATGGGAAAAATCTATGCCGTCCATAGACTGTATTTTTGTAATTATAGCACATGAAGAAATCATAAACAAATTTCCCTGCCTATAAAAAAAGGATGATACCCAGGCAGAATGGGAATCATCTCTTTTTTTACAGGCGGATATATTTTTTGTAGCGGTTCACCAGGAAAGCGCCGAGAAGAATTTTGACGGCGTCTCCCGGAAGGAAGGGCAGCATGCACATGACGATAGCCGCCCAGAGTCCGGACCCGGTGAGCGCCATAAACCAGGCGACGCCGCAGATGTACACCACAAGGCAGCCGATCACCATCGCCGGAATGAGCGCTTTCATGGAATGGCCCCATTTCTCCGCGCAGAGCCCCACCGCGAAAGCCATCACAATGTAGCCGAGAATAAAACCGCCCCCAGGCCCGGCGATAACACCGGCGCCGCCCCGCGCCATGGCAAAGACGGGAAGCCCTGCCGCGCCGAGAAGCACGTAAATGGTCATGCTGAGCGGCCCGTAATGTTTCCCCAGTACCGCGCCGGCCATCATCACCGCCATGCTGCCGAGGGTGATCGGCACAGGCTGGATGGGAATCACAAGCTGGGCAAAAATCGCGGTAAGCGCCGCGAAGAGCGCCGCCACCACATCTTTCCGTATGGTATTGTTCATTTGTCTCCTCCTAAAACAGGAATTTTCTTCATCGTGCCCGTTTTGACGCTCATCATTATAAAAGATTGTCGACATGATTGTCAATTTCAAAATACAATCATGCTTACATTTGGAACAGGTCCTTTTCTTTCCATAGAAAAAAGCCCTGCCAGGCAGAGCTTTCTTGAAAATCATGCATCCCGCTTCCATGGAAAACAAGAGGACCAGCTGCCCCTTCCTGCCAATCAGCTGATCAGCGCCTGGGCGGGCCGCTTCAATTTGCCAAGCGCTTTCTTTTCGATCTGGCGCACCCGTTCCCGGGTCACCCCGTACTGCTGGCCCACTTCTTCCAGCGTATGGGGTATGCCGTCTTCGAAACCGAAACGGAGGGAAATGATGCCCCGCTCTCTTTCGGTCAGCGTGGAAAGGAGCTTGGCGATCTGCTCATTCTGGAGGCTCGCTGCCGCTTCATCTTCCGGGGCGGCGATTTTTTTGTCTTCCACCGTATCACCCAGGACAGAGTCTTCCTTTTCGCCGATCGGCGTTTCCAGCGAAATGGAATCGAGCGCGACCTGCTTGATCTCGCGGATCTTTTCCGCGCTGCAGTGCATCGCCTTGGCCAGTTCTTCTTCCGTCGCGTCCCGGCCGTTTTCCTGCTGGATCTTCCGTTCGATCCGGTTCATCTTATTGATGCTTTCCACCATATGGACCGGCACGCGGATGGTCCGCGCCTGGTCTGCGAGAGACCGGGTGATGGCCTGGCGGATCCACCAGGTCGCGTAGGTACTGAATTTATATCCTTTATGATAATCAAACTTGTCCACCGCTTTGAGCAGGCCGATATTGCCTTCCTGCACCAGATCCAGCATGTGGAGTCCCCGCTCTCTGTACTTCTTGGCGATGGATACCACCAGGCGGAGATTGGCGTCAGCCAGTTTGGACCGGGCTCTGGCCCCTTCCCGTTTTTCCTCGTCAGTGGCGTCAGCGTCCTTGCTCCGCTCAATCGCTTTGGCCAGGCGGATCTCTTCCTCGCTGTCCAGAAGCTTGATACTGCCGATTTCTTTTAAATACATCCGTACGGAATCATACTTGACATCGCTTTCATCGACGGTTAAATCGTAGCTTTCCTCATCGCCGCCGTCAGAATCGTCGTCCTCCTCGTCAAAAGGTTCATCCATGTCCGGCTCTTCCTCGGCGCCTTCCTCTTCCGTCCCCGGTTCTTCCGGCTCGGCGAAATTGATATTCACATCCCCGCGGTGCAGTTCTTCAAACACCGCGTCCAGCTGCTTTCTGGACAGTTTTTCTTTCTTGACCAGTTGAATGATTGCCTCATAGGAAATCGCACCATCTTTATTTTCAAATCCACGTAATTCTTCAATCCATTTTGCTA
>CAUBUJ010000037.1 GCA_958439155.1 uncultured Veillonellaceae bacterium | reverse complement strand
GATTTTTGAAATGGGGGTCATCCCGACCGGACGAATGAAAGATGCATGGGATCAAGGTAAAAAGAAAGTGTGACTCAGAGTGGAGACCCTTGCGGTCCCCTTTAGGGTGGATCTTACGCAATACCCATACAATGACTCCTGTTTTCGGGGCAGTGGTTTCAAGACCTTAACAGCGTTGCACAAAAGATCTCTCGACTCTGTGCATCATAAGAAATGTAGGCATTAGCGGTCATGGATCCCGCGCACGTTCGCTCGAGATGACGACCATGCCGTCTTGTACCGTATGGGCGGTATGTAAGGCTCGCCCCGGGTAGGGGAGGAGAGGGTGCCAGTGGTCACGCTCTCCGCTGCTATGAGAGCGGGCTTTGCCCCTTCCTTACTTGGCAGCGCGGGCCTGCCGACGGAGGAGGCTGAGAGGGGATGAGGACGGGAATACACTGGTTTTAAAACCGTAATGAAAATATTTTCCGATGACTACGATTATCTTTTCGAATGTGCTCATATCCAGCTCAAAACCACCATGTACGCAGGCGCGCCCCTCTCAGGCCCTTGGCCAGCTCTCCCCTTGGGGGGCGAGCCTTGCGAGATGTCATTTTTCTGCTTTTGGTTTGTGTGCATGCGTAAATCAGGCATATCGCAGGATACGACCGGTCCCGATGACGCTATTTATCGTCTTGTACCGTAAAGCGGAAGGGCTTTTCATGAAATTTTGCCGCCCATTGCTATAAGGCGGCGCACCATCGCTTTGCACTCTATGCTCTGCGCTTTCCACCGAAATGGACGTCATCTCGAGCGGGCGCAGGCAGCGGAGTGGGCGGGACGAAACAAAGAAGCACAGGAACGAGTCGAGAGATCTCACGTAAAAACCGCAAGATCTACACTCAGGGAGGCCATAAGATCTCTCGACTCTGTGCATCATAAGAAATGTTAGCATTTGTGGTCATGGAACCCGCGCAGGTTCGCTCGAGATGACCTCCATTTCGTCTTGTTTCTTCAGTAAGAACCCGTGAAATGCACAGTGACCAGCGGCGGAGCCGCATACAAAAATTTCTTCCGCTTTCCTCTTCAGACTTCAGACTTCAGACTCCCGTCTCCAGACTTCAGACCTCGCTCCAATGAGGCACCATCCGGCCTCAGACCTCAGACCCCATGCCAATGATGCACTCTCCATCATGCCCGCCCATGCCGCATATTCCCCTATCCGCCATAGTCATGACAGGGTGATCTTTTTCTTATATAGTCTTTCTCTATGGAGCTATAGAAAATCCTTTACTTTTTCTCTTTAGCGTGGTAACGTAATAACATATCAAGAGAGAGTTACAGGAGAAGCCCGAAAAGGAGGGTTTTATGAATCAGACTCTGGATGAACTGCAGATGGTTCATGAAGAAGAATTAACCAATTACGACAGGATCCAGGCGCAGGTCATGGATGTGATGCACCGTCATGGATGCAAAATTATCCAGACGCCGACCTTTGAGAATTATGACACCTATGGGACATATTTCCCGGCGCTTCAGAAGGAAATGGTGAAGACCATTGACAGTGACGGTTCCGTCCTGGTGATGCGCCCTGATGTGACCATGCCCCTTGTGAAAACGGTGGCCAAGGAATATCCCAACCCGAAGCAGCTTTTGAAATTCGGCTATGTGTCCATGGTGTTCCGTGAATATTACGGAAAATCCACCCATGGGAAGTACTTCCTCCAGAGCGGCATTGAAGTGCTCGGCGATGATTCGCCGGAATGCGACGGGGAAGTGGTGGTGACTGCCGCGGAATTTCTCGAATCCCTGTCTATTACGGATATGAGAATCGATCTGGGCACGGTGGCTTACATGGACGCTCTTTTCAAAGAACTCCGCCTGTCGACGGAGGTGCTTTTGAAAGTGCGGGAGTACCTGGAAAAGAGGAATCTCGTGGCGTTCCGGGAAATCGCAGACAGCCTTCCTTTGACAAAGCTCCAGCGGGAAGTGCTTCTCGAGCTGCCCATGCTCTTTGGGGAGTATGAGAAAACCCTGGCCCGGGCGGAAGAGCTCTGTCTGAACAGCGACATGGCGGCAGCGCTGGGGCGGCTTCAGAAAGTGTACCAGTACCTGAAAAGCGCCGGCTACGCAGACAAGGTGCAGCTCGATCTGGGATTTACCTCCCACATGGGCTACTATACGGACCTGGTTTTCAAAATTTACGCTGACGGCGCCCTCTACTCCCTCATCAACGGCGGGCGTTACGATGATTTGTCCGCCCAGTTCCATGCAGACCGCCCGGCGTGCGGCTTCGGGATGAATATGAACCTGCTTTATGAATTCATGGCCGACGCAGGGCTCCTGGAACAGATGAAGCCTTCTGTGGACCTGGCCATTCTCTACAAGGAAGCGACGCCCGATCTGATCCAGGATCTGACGGAGTGGAGAAAGAAAGGGTTCTCCGTGCTGGGCGCCAATGAGAAGAATGATATTTCCCCGAAAGATTACCTTCTGGTGGCGCGGTACCGGGATGGGCAGTATGAACTGGATGGAAAGCCCGCTTCCAAAGAGATGATCGAAGAAAAATTGAGGAGGCTCTGATATGCTGCATATCGCACTCGCAAAGGGACGGATTGCCAAGACGGTGATGAACCGCCTCAAAGAAGGGGGATTTACGTTCCCTACGTACAATGATGACAGCAGGAAGCTGATTTTTGAGGATGCTACAGGAAATCTGAAGGTGACCCTCGTGAAGTCGCCGGACGTGGCGGTGTATGTACGGCGCGGCGCCGCCGACGCGGGAATCGTCGGCAAGGATGTGCTCATCGAAGACGGCGCCGACGATGTGTATGAAATTCTTGACCTGGGCATTGGGAAATGCCGCATGTCCCTGTCGGGCATCAAAGGGAAGAAAGATGTGATGAAGAAGCGCATCCTCACGGTGGCTTCCAAGTATCCCCAGATCGCCCGGCAGTACTTTGCCAGCCGTTTCCAGCCGGTGGACATTATCAAGCTGAACGGGTCTGTGGAGCTGGCGCCGCTCGTCGGGCTTTCCGATGTGATCGTGGATATTGTGGAAACCGGGACGACTCTCCGGGAAAATGGCCTGGAAGAATATGATTCGTTCATGAATCTGTCGGCGCGGCTCATCTGCAACAAAGTCGCTTATAAAATGAAACAGAAAGAACTGCAGGGTTTCATCAAGTCCTGCAAATTTGAAGAATAAAAGAAAGAAGGAATACATATGGAATGGATTACTGTACCGGAAGAAGGACTGACGCTGCGCCAGGTGCGTCAGATGACGAACCGCAATGTGAATTTGTCGGAAGATGTGGAAAAGGCGGTTACCGCCATTCTGGACCAGGTCCGCACCGGCGGCGATGAAGCTGTGCGGGCCCTCACGAAGAAGTTCGACGGTGTCGATCTTGCTGATTTCCGTGTCACCGATGAGGAAATCGAGGAAGCCGTGAAGGAAGTGGGGGAAGACTTCATGGCAGTTCTCCGCGAATCGAAAGCCAATATTGAAGCGTACCACAAGGAACAGGTACGGCAGAGCTGGATCAAAGAATTCCGCCCCGGTGTCCGTCTCGGCGAGCAGTACGAACCGATCCAGCGGGTCGGCATCTACGTCCCCGGCGGCCGCGCAGCGTATCCGTCGACGGTCCTCATGGATACGGTCCCGGCAAAGGTCGCGGGCTGCCCGTCCATTGCCATGACCACCCCTCCCGGCAAGGACGGGAAGGTAAATCCGAACATTCTCGCTGCAGCCTATGTAGCTGGGGTGAAGGAAATTTATAAAGTAGGCGGCGCCCAGGGGATCGCCATGCTGGCGTACGGCACGGAAACAGTGGAACCGGTCTTCAAGATCGCCGGCCCGGGGAATGCTTTCGTCGCCATGGCGAAGCGCCTCGTATTCGGCACTGTCGGCATCGACATGATCGCCGGCCCGTCGGAAGTGTGCTGCGTCGCAGACAGCACGGCCAATCCGAAGTGGATCGCCGCGGACCTCCTCTCCCAGGCGGAACATGATCCGCGGGCAGCGGTCTTCCTGGTGACGCCCGACGAAGCTTTCGGCAAAGCGGTCCAGGCAGAAATGGAAGAACAGATGAAGAAGCTTCCCCGGTATGAAATCATCAAGAGTTCTGTGGGCACTTACGCGAAGGCTTTCCTCTGCAAAGATCTGCCCCAGTGCTTTGATATCGTCAACAAAGTGGCGCCGGAACACATGGAAATCAATGTGGAAAATCCGGAAAGCTACCTGCCTCTCGTAAAGAACGCCGGCGCGATTTTCCTCGGTAAGTATACCTCCGAACCGATCGGCGACTACCTGGCCGGCCCGAACCATACCCTGCCCACCTCCGGCACGGCGGCTTTCTCTTCGCCTCTTGGGGTGTATGATTTCGTGAAGCACTCCAGCGTGGAAATTTACACGAAGGAAGCGTTCCAGAAGATTTCGAAGAAAGTGCAGCTTTTCGCCCAGGCGGAAGGACTCCAGGCACATGCTCATGCCATGGAGGTGCGTGATGAAGACTGAGTGGCTCCGGAAAGAAATCCAGAATTTCCAGCCCTATGTGGTGGCGCCCATCCATGAAAGCCATGTGGTGAATGCCAATGAAAATTACATGAATTTCTTCCGCCAGCCGGAGATCATGACAGAGCTCATGATGCGCCTTGCTACCTTTGAGCCGGAAAAGTATCCGAAACCTATGGCCGATGACCTGCGGGCAGTGCTGGGGAATTATCTCGGCGTGGCGCCTGCTTCCATCCTTGCCGGGAACGGCGGGGATGAAATGATCACCTATGTGCTTCATACCTTCCTCAATGAGGGAGATACCGTACTGGTGCACCAGCCCACGTTCGACATGTATGAAATCGGCGCGGAGATTCTCGGCGCGAAGGTGGTGAAAGTGGAAGACCAGCGCGGTTACAAACGGGACCAGGCGGGAATTCTTGACGCCATCGGGAAGTACCAGCCGAAACTGACTTTCCTCTGCAATCCGAACAATCCCACCGGCGAGCTTCTGCCGGCGTCTTTCATCGAGGAATGCGTGAAGGCAGCGGACAATGTGGTTCTCGTGGATGAAGCGTACATGGAATTTGCTGAAGCGGAAAGCGTGGTGCCTCTCATTGGGAAGTACCAGAATCTGATCGTGCTCCGGACCCTCTCGAAAGCGTTCGGCATCGCCGGCCTCCGGTGCGGCTATATCGCCGCCGATCCGGAACTGATCCAGGCGGTAGCCAAAGTGAAGGCGCCGTACAACCTGAATTCCCTGACCCAGCTATTGGCATCCATTATTGTGGAACATAAGGACACAGTCCTTGCTGTGAGGGATCAGATCGTGGCGGAAAGAAAGCGCCTCTATGGAGAACTGAAGAAGATCCCCTCTGTCACGGCGTATCCGTCGCGGACGAATTTCATTCTCCTTCAGGTGCCGGAAGAGAAGCAGGACGCGCTCTTTGAAGCGTGGCGGAAGGCGGATATTCTGGTGAAGAAATATACAGGAAATCCCCGCCTTCCCGGGGCATTCCGCATCACTGTCACCACAGCCGATGTGGATGACGCCATTCTAAAAGTCATGAAGGAGGTGCTCTGATGCGGACAGCGGAGATCGAACGGAATACAGCGGAAACGCGGATCCACCTCACCCTCAATCTGGATGGGACCGGCCATTTCGAAGGGACCAGCGGCATTGGTTTCTTTGACCACATGCTGACCCTTCTGGCGGTGCACGGCGGCTTCGACCTGACACTCCAGGCGAAAGGGGACCTGGAAGTGGACAACCATCATACCATCGAAGACATCGGCATCGTTCTCGGGGAAGCACTCCGGCAGGCCCTCGGCGACAAAAAGGGCATCGCCCGGTACGGCTGTTTCTTCTGCCCCATGGATGAAGCGCTCTCGCGGATCGTGATCGACCTCTCAGGGAGATCGTATCTTGTGTGGGACGTGAATATTCCAGTGGAGCGGATCGGCACTTTTGAGACGGAAATGGCCCGGGAATTTTTCCTCGCCTTCGCCCAGCACGGACTCATGAATCTGCACATCGCCAATTTGTACGGCGTCAATGCCCATCACATTGTGGAATCCATTTTCAAAGGCCTCGGTCATGCCCTGGCGGAAGCGGTGACGCTCCGCGGCACAGACAAGGTGCTCTCTTCGAAAGGGGTGCTCTGATGAAAGCAGCCATTATCGACTATGACGCGGGCAATCTGGCCAATGTATACCGCGCTGCCCGCCGCGCAGGAATTGAGGCGGACATCACAAGAAACGCCGGCGCCATCCGCGCCGCAGATGCCCTCATCCTCCCTGGGGTAGGCGCCATGAAAGACGCCATGGACCACCTGAATGGGTACGGCCTCACGGGTCTTATCCGGGATGAGGTGAAAAAAGGAAAGAAAATCATCGGCATATGCCTTGGCATGCAGGCCTTCTTCGACTATTCTGAAGAAGGGGGCCATGTGGAAAGCCTCGGCCTCATCCCAGGCGCCATCGTCCGTTTCCCGGAAGGAAAACTCAAAGTGCCCCACATGGGATGGAATGAGCTGGAATTCCGGAAGGATCACTGGATCCGGGAAGGCCTGCCGGAACACGCCTATGTGTACTTCGTCCACTCCTACTACAAATCGCCGGCGGACACAGACGACGTCATCGCCTGCGCCGATTACGGCGTCAAAGTCCCGGCGATCTGCGGAAAAGGCAATGTGCTGGGTCTCCAGTTCCACCCGGAAAAATCCGGTCCCGTCGGGGCCAGGATGTGGGAGAATATAGCTAAGTGGTTCAGCGGGAAATAAGGGAGATATAGTTTCCTGCACCATTGCGGCGGGGCGCAGAGTACAGGGCGCAAAGTTTAGAGCTATGAGTTTAGAGGGGTGGGGCCGCCTTCGGCGGAAGTTTTATAGTTCTCAATCGCCGAACGGGCTGGCTCATTTGTCCCGTATATTGTATATGAGTCCATTGTCATTCCACCCATACTTTTCTTTTTCCAATGGATTCCATTGGGGAAGTTCATTTCTTTCTTTGCCCGGGCAAAGAAAGAAATGAACCAAAGAAAGAAAACCGCCGGCCATCTTGCTCGGCCTTGCTCCGATTCTCTACGGCGGGCAGCTCGAAACTCGCTTCGCTCAAACAGTCGAGCTGCTTCATCCGCCTCCGTTCATCTCCGCATCCCTACGGGCCGGCCAGACTGCGAATGGCCGGGGAGCTGAATGGGATTTTAACGTTAGTACGCAGACGCGCGGGCTCAGGTGCGTTGATTACGAATGTCACCACATCAGGCATCGAGTCTGCCAACACAAGAGATCCACGCGCCTGAAAATACGCGCTTGCGTACCAACATTACTACACGGTACAGCTTCGCCGCCCATTCGAAGTCTTGCCGGCCCCGAAGGGGCAATGGAGGTGAGTGAGAGCGGGAATTCTGGCCCGACTGTCTGAGCGAAGCGAGTTTCGGGCCAGCCGCTCTCGCGAACCGGAATTAGGCAAAGCGAGATGGGCGGTGGTTTCTTTCTTTCGGCTCCACCGGTTTCTTTCTTTTCCAGAAAAGAAAGAAATGGGTGGAATGACTATGGACTCATATACCTAATACTGGAGAATGTGGGGAAGCCAGGCCGGCGTCTGAGGCCCATCAAAGAGAGCCTATGTGGCTCCGGAGCATCCATCCCTCAGCTGATGCGGCGCATTCATTTCCCCAGCCGACAGCTGGTACGTACGATTCACATAGGAGAAGACCATGAAAATATTTCCTGCCATTGATATCCAGAAAGGGCGCTGCGTGCGCCTCCGGAAGGGGGTGGCCAGCGATTCTACGGTGTATGGCGATGACCCGGCGGAGATGGCCCGGAAGTGGGCCTCTGAAGGGGCCCGGTACCTTCATGTGGTCGACCTGGACGGCGCTTTTGCCGGGCGCGGGGAGAATACCGAGGCGATCCGCCGCATTCTCTCCGCAGTGGATATTCCCGTGGAAGTAGGCGGAGGCATCCGGGATGAAGCGGCGGTGAAAGCCTGGCTTACCCTCGGGGTGTACCGCGTCATCATCGGCTCGGCCGCTGTGGAACATCCAGATTTCGCCGTGGACATGGCCCGGCGCTATGGCGCGGAGCACGTGGCCGTTTCTATCGACGCGAAAGGACCGGTGGTCACCACCCACGGCTGGGTAGACGGCAGCGGCAGGGAAGTCTTTCCTTTCGCGGAAGAACTGGCAGGCCGCGGGGTCTCTACGATCGTGTATACCGATATTTCCCGGGACGGCATGCTGACAGGTCCCAATTTTGAAATGCTGGGCACACTGAATGAGATTCCCGGGATTTCCCTCATCGCTTCCGGCGGCATGTCCGCGCCGGAAGATTTAAAGAAACTGAAAGCCATGGGCATCTATGGCGCCATCTGCGGGAAAGCTTTGTATGAGAATAAAGTGACCATGGCAGATATTACGGAAATACAGGAGTAGACTATGCTGGCAAAACGAATCGTGCCCTGCCTCGATGTGAATCACGGACGGGTCGTGAAAGGGCAGCAGTTTAAAAATCTGCAGGATGTAGATGATCCGGTCCGTCTGGGGAAATACTACTCAGACTGCGGCGCCGATGAGCTCGTATTTTACGACATTACCGCCACCCACGAGCACCGGGAGACCTTTGTGGATACAGTGAAAGCCATCGCGGAAGAACTGACCATTCCCTTTACGGTGGGCGGCGGGATTCGCCGGGCCGATGATTTCCGCACCATGCTCCTTGCCGGGGCGGACAAGGTATCGGTCAATTCCGCGGCGGTGCTTCATCCGGAAATCATCCGGGAAAGCGCGGAGCGTTTCGGCAACCAGTGCGTGGTGCTCTCTATCGACGCCAAGCGAGACGGCCGCGGCGGCTGGGAAGTCTACGTGGAAGGCGGGCGGAAGCCCACCGGGGTGAACGCTGTGGAATGGGCCCGCCGGGGCATGGAGCTCGGCGCCGGGGAAATCTGCATCAACTCCATCGATACCGACGGGGAGAAAAATGGCTATGATCTGGAATTGAACCGTGTGCTCGCCGAGACGCTCTCCATTCCGGTGATTGCTTCCGGCGGCGCGGGAAAGATGGAAGATTTCCTGAAAGTCTTTGAGGTGGGAGCGGACGCGGCTCTCGCGGCGTCAGTCTTCCATTACGGCACCATTTCTATTGGAGAATTGAAAAAATACCTCAGCGCCCATGGCGTTCCGGTTCGTTTATAAAAAAGAGGAAATTATGGAATCTGTCAATCTGGATCAAATCGCATTCGATGAAAAAGGCCTGGTGCCCGCCGTGGTGCAGGACGCACGGAGCGGGGAAGTGCTCATGGTGGCCTACATGAATCAAGAGTCCCTCAAGAAAACGGTAGAAACAGGGGAGACCTGGTTTTACAGCCGGAGCCGGCAGAAACTCTGGCATAAGGGAGAAGAGTCCGCCCATTTCCAGCATGTACAGCGGATCTATGTGGACTGTGACGCAGACACCCTCGTGGTGGAAGTCGTTCCTGACGGCCCGGCGTGCCACACCAATCACACCTCCTGCTTCTACCGGAGCCTTTCTGAATGGGAGAACCGGAAAGACAAGGGGAGCCTTGTGATGCTCCATACGCTCTTTGAGGAAATTAAAGACCGCCGTCTCCATCCCCAGGAAAAGTCCTATACCAATTACCTTCAGCGGGAAGGAAAGAACAAGATCGACAAGAAGATCGGGGAAGAGTCGTCGGAAGTGATCATCGCTGACCAGCATGAAGACAAGGAAGAAATCGTGAGCGAGTCCTGCGATCTTCTCTACCATCTGTTCGTTCTCTGGGAAAATGCCGGTGTCGATCTCTATGACATCATGGCCAAGCTGGAAGAACGGGATGAGAAGAAAGGCAATAAAAAGGTGGTCGGCCACCTGGATAAAACGTTCTGACAAAGCAATAAAAAACATGTGCCCCTTCCAAGGGACACATGTTTTTTATTGCTTTGTCACTTCGATCTGTACCTGCGGCTCATGGCTCTGGATATCCACCACCACTGGAGGCGGGGGCGTATCTTTGGGCTTTTCCTGCGGAGGCTCTTCTTTGGGCGGGGACTTTTCTTCCGGAGGAGTATTCTCCTGCTCCGGAGGCGCCGGTGTTTCCGGAGACGCCCCTTTGTGAGCTTCACCTTGCGGGGCGGCAGGTGCTTTTTCTTCCCCTTTTACAGAGGCCGGCTCTTTGGGCGAAACCGCTGCTGTGGGGATCACTGCCGGCGCGGAAGGAACGCTCTCCCCAGGAGAAGGCGCGGCAGACGTTTCCTCCTGGGCAGCAGGCGGCGTTTCGGCCGTTTCCTTCTTTTTGTTCAGGAGAATCTGCTGGATCTCATTCAAAAATTCTTCCCGCCGTTCTTCCCGGCCGAGCTCATTCCGGACGAGCATGGCGCCCACTGCGGCAGGATCGTCGGAATTTTCCGGCAGGGCCTGCCACGTGCCGTCTGTGCCGCGGATAGATTCTTTCCCGGCGGCGTCCAGTTTGTAGGTCACCGTTTTCACCGCGGCGGTGCCGTCCGGCAGGGGACTCAGAATATCGGCGGTGAGGATCATGTCTTCGCCCGCTATATCGGCGACGCGGATGGACTTCCGGTCCAGGTAGAGCCCGCTTCCCGCGGCTGGGCCTGCCTGGGCGAGAACAGGATAAGCCTGGCTGTCAGAAAAATCCGGCGCGGCGCCGGCTGCGGGCAGGATAGAGAGGGACGCTGCCGCAAGACAGATAAGCAGTGGGGTTATTTTCACAAAATCACCTCTTTTAAAAAAAAGCGGGTCCGCCCGAGGCAGTACCCGCTTTTACAGTCTATGTGTTTCAGATACCAAATTCACGGAGCATGTCTGTCGCTTCATCGAGAGCGTCCCGGCTTTCCTGCATGAGCGTTCCATCTTCATTGAGGAAGTGGACGCTGCAGAGGGCCGCCAGAACCTGGGCGATCTGGGCAGCGCGGCCGATTTCCAGTTTCTGCGTTTCTGTATAGGTGGTCCAGTCGGTGCCGGCATGGTCGATGATGATGCGGATATCTTCAATGCCGTCATCGAGGAAATCCGCCAGATTCAGGATGGCGTCCTGCATTTCCCGCGCTTCCCGGCGGATGTCATTCATGGTGTTGCAGATTTTCCGTACATGGAGCTGGAACGCGGCGAGCTTCACTTTCATGTCTTCCATGGCGGTTTTGTCCTTTACGCTGAGGCCTTTGTGGTCAACATTCAGAGGCGGCAGGATGGCGAGCCGTTCCAGAATGCCCGACCCGAAGACGATGACGCTTTCCGCGGTAGGATTGCCCAGAGCGAAAATGCCCTTGGCTTTGGTAGACAGCTCTTCCAGTTTCTGCCAGTCCCGGTGCTCGCTGTGGAAATGATCGAGCCCTTCCAGCTGTTCACAGTCAGCGAAGTCAATTTTGATGATTTTCCCAAATTCCTCGCTGAAACGCTTCAGAGAATCGGACATCACTCTGACCCGGGCCCGGTCGAGCTCGCCTATATCAAACTGGGCGCGGTTCCTGGCGCGGATGATACGTTTCACCGCGCGCTGCTGGGCCTTTTTCAATTCATAATTCAAATCATCAGGCTCCGCTTTAAAGGAATTCCCGCTGATGGCGGCCGTCAGAGCTTTCAGCACAAATGCAATAGACATTCCTATTCCCTCCTTCAGGATTCTTTGGAATCAACCTATGTACAATGGCCAGCCCGCACGACGGACCGGCATAGTGATTTCCTTCTTTTATTATTTTTCTTATTCTATATTATTATAGCATAGTTTAAAATCACTCCGCTCAGGGGAGGTAAAAAAACTCTTTTCCAGGGCGTATAATTTTATTCAATAAGGAGAAGAGTTTCTGCCTCTCTCAAAAGAAAATTCGCAAGCCTTTTTGGCAGGGTGTACGATATAAGGAGAAAGGAAGGGAAAGGCAGACTCTCTATCCTGCCGGAAGATCATGACACTTCGCTCGATTCTGATGAATGCCGCTGCGGCGGCACTGTACGCGGCGCTCACCATGGCGCTTCTGCCGCTGTCCTACGGTCCGGTGCAGGTGCGCCTCTCAGAAGCGCTGACGCTTCTTGCTTTTGTGAACCGGAAATTTCTGCCCGGCCTCGTGGCAGGGTGCTTCGCGGCGAACCTGGCCAGTCCGCTCGGCCCGGTGGATCTTATTTTCGGCACGGCGGCGACCTGGCTTGCTCTGTGGCCGATGCGGTACATGAAAACCATGTGGGCTGCCTCGCTCTGCCCGGTCATTGCCAATGGCCTTGTGATTGCCGCCGAGCTGGTCTATACCGCAGACATTCCCCTCGCCGCCTATGGGGTGACCGCTCTCTATGTGGGGGCCGGGGAATTTCTCGCGGTGACCATTGTGGGGCAGGGGCTGATGAAGCTCCTCCTGTCCCGTCCGGTCATAGCGGAACTGCTCATGAAGAACAAATAGGGATTACTTTTCAAGGCGCTTTGTAAAAATGCTTGACAATAGGGGCTTCATATAGTATTCTAAGAAAGTCAGTTACATTTGGAGTGGTACTCAAGAGGCTGAAGAGGACGGTTTGCTAAATCGTTAG
>CAUBUJ010000036.1 GCA_958439155.1 uncultured Veillonellaceae bacterium | reverse complement strand
GGCTTTCTCATGCGGTGAGGCAGCACATACTGGGCCGCTTTTTCCAGATCTTTCGGCATGACATAGGTCCGCCCTGCCAGAGCCGCTTCTGCCCGGGCCGCCTCCACCAGGTAGAGATCTGCCCGGTGACCTGCACAGTATGCTTTGAGGGTATACACCGCAGCGAGCTGGATCATCGCGTCAGATACTTCCACTTGGGAGAGGAGAAGCGCGGCCTTCCGGATCTCCTCTCTCAGCGCATCTGTTTCTTCTGCGAAGGCACGGCGAAAAGCTTCCGGATCTTTTTCATAATCCACAACCCGGCGGAGCATGAGACGGCGCTCAGCGGGATCTGTGAGAGGGTCGGCCGACGCGAAGAGGCCGAAACGGTCCAGAGCAGCCGGAGAGAGCGTCCCCGCTTCCGGATCCATCACGGAAAGAACAGTAAAGCGGGTCACGCTTTCCGCAGAAATTCCATCCCGTTCCAGATGGTATACTCCGGACTGTTCTGTATCGAGAATGGTCAGGAGCAGATCCTGACGGAAGAGATTCACATCATCTATGTAGAGAATGCCTCCATCCGCTTCCGCAATGAGGCCCGGAAGGAGAGTCCGCTTCCCTTTCTGCACCGCCGCCTCCGTATCGATGGCACCGAAGAGGCGGTCTTCTGTGACGGATACGGGCACATCTGCCCAGGGTCTTGCGATGAGTTCTCTCGCGCTTCTGGCGAGGGCGGATTTTCCCGTCCCCTTTTCCCCGCTGATGAGGAGGCCTCCGCACCGCGGATTGACCAGGGCAAGGAGCAGGGCTTCCTTCGCCGGCGCAAGTCCTACGAAGGCTGCAAAAGGAAATCCGTTACGCTTCATCGGACAGTACCTGCTCTATTTTATCCCAATCCAGAGACTGTTCCTCAAAAGGCTTTCTTCTCATACGATGGGGCAGAGCGAGATAAGCCGCATCTTTCATATCCTCCCTGGCGACCGCAGTCCGCCCTTTCCAGGCGGCGATGGTCATGGCCGTCTTGATCAGGGTAATGTCCGCGCGGTGTCCGTCTACGCCGAGGGTGATGGAAATCTTCGCCGCCAGGTCGAGCATTTCATCAGCTACGGTGACCTTTGGAAGAAGCGCGATGGCCGCCATGATTTTTTCTGTTTCTTTCTTCTGCTCCGGCGCCCATTTCCGGATGAATTCTTCCGGATCCGCTTCGTAAGCAAGGCGCCGGCGGATCACTTCGCCCCGCTTGGCCGGATCTTTTTCCCCGACGACTTTGACAGAAAGGGCAAAGCGGTCCAGCAGCTGGGGACGGATATCTCCTTCTTCCGGGTTCATCGTTCCCACCAGCGAGAACCGGGCCGGATGGGAATAGGAAATCCCTTCCCGCTCTACCGTATTGATGCCCATGGCCGCCGAGTCGAGGAGAACATCCACGACATGATCATCGAGCAGATTGATTTCATCCACATAGAGAATGTTGCGGTTTGCTTCCGCAAGAAGACCCGGTTCAAAGGCGCGCTTGCCTTCCTTGATGGCCGCTTCAATGTCGAGAGTCCCTACTACACGGTCTTCGGTGGCGCTTACCGGGAGTTCCACGACACGCATTTTTGTTTCTTCCACCGGCGGCTCGGCATGGTCATATTTTTCATGACAATCGTCGCACCAGGCGTCGCGGTCCGCCGGATCATCATGGTAGCGGCATCCTTTGATGCTCTTCCGCAGAGGCAGCATGTCCGCCAGTGCCCGGACTGCTGTGGATTTAGCAGTGCCCTTTTCGCCCTGGATCAGGACGCCTCCCAATTTTGGATTAATAATATTCAGAATGAGGGCGGTCTTCATATTTTCCTGCCCTACAATGGCTGTAAATGGATAAGCTCCCTGACGTTTCATCATATCCTCCTTAATACATGATCGGGCAGCGCGGCTCCGGTGCGGCTCCGCTCCGCCTCTATAAAATACTGCTTCATAGCGCATTCGGCTCCGGATTTTCTCACGGCGTGATCTTTCCGGTACCACCGGGAAAAACAGCCCCCGCCGCAGCGGGCAAAATAGGGGCAGCGGCGGCACTCTGCCATGGCGCTTTGGATGCGCTCCGCCGCTTTTTGAACCGCTTCCGGATCCCTCCCCAACCGGGCCGATCCGATACGGAAATCGGGGTTTCCCATGAGGGAGGAACAGGCATAGAGCCCTCCGTGCACATCCACGTAGACCGCCTCTCCCCGCATGGCATAGCACTGGGGAAAATCATGGCATCCGCTCCGGGCTATCTCCCCAGGGCGCGCTGCTTGTGTAAGAGCTACTTTCTGCCCGGTCAGCCCTTCGAAAAGAGCCAGTCTTTGCTCTACTGCGGAAAGGGCTTTCTCCATTTCTGCAGGTCTGGGGGCTTTCATGGCCATGCCCCGGCCCTGCTCCCGGAGAATGTCGAAGCCGATCTGACGGACATTGCCGAAGAAATAGGCCATATCCGCGATGGTTGAGAGGCGGCCCACATTTTCGCTGGTCACCACGCAGGTGAGGCCGCAGGCGATGCCTTCCTCCCTGAGTGCGGTGAATCCCCGGGCAGCCGCGGCAGCGGCGCTTTCTCCGTCGCGGCTGATCCGCTGCCGGTCATTGACGGCAGGTTTTCCGTCGAGCGACAGGCCGATTCCCACCTTGTGGTCATAAAGCCACCTTGCGATGGCTCTCGTCAGAAGCGCTCCGTTGGTCTGAATCTGCATCTGCGCAGGATAGCCCGCTTTTTCGGTTTCCTTCACGATTTTCCGGATCAGAGGGAACATAAGAAGCGGTTCCCCGCCGGAGAACTGGAGAATGAAGCGCTCCCCGCTTTCTCCCGCCATGTGAAGGGCGGCGAGAGCATCTTCCTCGGAAAGATCGCTCTCATCCTGGCCGGAGGCATAGCAGTAGCGGCAGGCGAAATTGCACCGCCCTGTGAGGGTGAGCACGAGAATTTTTACAGGCGGAAGATTTTCTCTCACAGTCCCCTCCCGGCATTACTCATCATCATCGTCGTCATCATCGTCCTCCTCCAGCTCCCCTTCCACGGACAGATAGAGACGGCGGAGTTTCTCTTCCATTTCCGGACTGGCCTTCCAGAGGCCCCGCTGGTTTGCCTCGAGAAGCGTCTCGGCAATGCGCTGCTGCGCCCATGGATTGGTTTTCTTCATCCACCGCTGCATTTCCGGATCGAGGGCATATTTCTGGGCGTACTTATCATACATCCAGTCATCCATGACGCCGCTTGTCGCGTCCCAGGCAAAACTGTGGGCCAGGAGATTAGCCATATCGGAAGCGCCTTTGTAACCATACTTTTTCATCCCTTCAATATACTTTGGGTTCATCGCTTCTGTCCGGAAGACGCGCTTCATTTCTTCTTCCACTGTGCGCATCACCGGATGGTCGCCGTTGTCGCTATCCCCTTCATAGGAGCGGGGCGCTTTGCCGCTCACGCTTTTCACCGCGGCGATCATGCCGCCGTGGAAGGCGTTGTAGTCATCTGACGAGAGGAGATTCATTTCATGGGTATCGTCATTTTTGACGGTCATATCCATGGAAGCGAGGCGTTTTTTGAAGAGTTCCGGACGGAAGAGCCCTTTCTTCCCGCCTCCGTAAGCGTGGCCGCCCCAGCGGATGAACACTTTCGCCAGATCGTTTTCATCTTTCCACTGTTTTGATTCCAAAATATTGGACACCCCTGCGCCATAAGCACCGCGGGCATTTCCAAACACGCGGTATGCCGCGGCGCGCCACGCGTCGTCCGGGTCATCTCCGGACTTTTCCAAGGCCCGGCTGTCTTCCTCCACATGCTTTCTGAGAAAATTTTCTTCTCCGCTTTCTTTCTGCGCTGCTGCCAGAAGCACTGCCTTATCGATGAGATCGATCACCGCCGGCAGAGTATCACGGAAAAGACCGCTGATCCGGCAGGTTACGTCCAGCCGGGGACGCCTCAGCTCAGACAAGGGGATCACCGAAAGACCGCCTACATGAAACGTCCCTGGCTGCCACTGCGGCTGAATCCCCATCAGGTAGAGAATTTCCGCCACGTCCTGGCCGCTGGTACGCATATTCGGTCCGGACCAGAGAACAAGGCCGATATTTTCCGGGTAGCGTCCTTCTTCCCGGATGAACCGTTCAATGAGAGCATCTCCCAGTTTCTTCCCCATTTCCCAGGCGGCAGGCGAAGGAAGCGCTCTCGGATCAGCGCCGTAGAAATTCCGTCCTGACGGGAGAAGCTGGATGCCGCCAGTTGCGGGAGAGCCTGACGGCCCCGGCTCAATATAGCGGCCGGAGAGACCATCCAGAAGATGATTTTCTTCTTCTGCGGTTTCCGCAAGAAGCGGGTATACTTCTGACGTGATGAAATGGGCGAACTTTTCTGCCGCTTTCTGCCACTCAGAACTTCCCTGATAGAGAGAAACGGCCTGTTTCTCCGCTTCCCCGGTGAACCCGCCCTCTATGAGGCAGTTCACGAAAGCGGTCCCTTCAGAGCGGGCGCCTTTCAGAAGTTCCCCATACGTTAGTCCTGACGCATCATCTACCTTGCCCGGTGTTTTCCTGAGAATATCGGCAGAAAATCCCCGGCGGCGCGCGAAGAAATCCACCAGCGCGGGCACATCACCGTGTTTCATGCGGAGAATTTCCATGATATAGCCGACCAGCTCTTTTCCCTCCGGCGCCTTGCCGAGAATATGAAGTCCTGTATGGACACTGGATTCTTCCAGACTTTCCAGATAATTATGGAGATGGCCCGCATAGGAAGCGAAAGGCTTCCCTGTTTCATAAGGGAGATCTCCGTCCAGTTCCGCCTCTTTGACCTTGGCGAGAATCATCTTTTCAATGCTTGGAAGAGCACCAGGGCTGTTTTTGGATGCTTTTGCGTATTCATCCAGAAGTTTTTCCAGCTCTGCGTACTGGTCATATACGCCGGATGCTTCCATCGGCGCCGGCAGGTATCCTACGAGGACAGCCGACCCCCGCCGCTTGGCCTGCATTCCTTCCCCGGCGATGGTCATGAGGTAAGGATACAGATTGGGCATATCCCCGATGGTAATATCGCCGTAACTGTCCTTGTCCAGGGCGACCCCCTTCCCTGGGAGCCACTCCTGGGTACCGTGGGTACCCATATGGATGACCGCGTCGGCCTGCCATACATTCTGGAGCCAGTCATAAAAAGCGAGGTACTGGTGGGTCGGCGGCTCATGGAGATTGTGGTACGCCGCTTCCGCATCTTCCCCGGGGCCGCCCCGGGAGGGCTGGACCGTGAGGAAAATGGAGCCGTCAAAATAGCCGGGAAGCAGGAGCGCACCGTCATCGCCTATAAGGTATGACCCTGGCGCAGGTCCCCATTTCTCGGTCATTTCTTTCTGCGTTTCCGGAGAAAGTTTCTGCCAGAACCGGAGATAGTCTTCTTTCGGCAGGCGCTGCGCCTCCGCTGCCTGTTCATCCGTAAGGAACGCCCGGTCATTGGTAGCGTGGCTGGTGAGCTCTTTCAGCAGATCTTCCCGGGAAGCAGGAATCTTTTCTACCTGGTACCCTGCGTCTTTCATCTGCTTCAGCAGACGGATCACTGACTCGATCGAATCCAGACCGGAAGCGGAACCGATATTGGAATTCTTCGCTGGATAATTGTGGAAAATAATGGCGATTTTTTTCTCGCGATTCGGTTTTCTCCGAAGAAGCGCCCATTTCCCGGCACGGCGCACCATGCGCTGGACCCGGTCTTTGATGGGAACGTACACCACCGAGCCGTCATCTTTGATGTGGCGGGACGCGATGGGCACGCCGTGAATCGCTCCATCCAGCTCCGGCAGAGAGACAGAGATGGAAACTGCCATGGGATTCATTCCTTCTGCGGAAGATTTCCATTCATCATATTCGGTCATGAGGGTGTACGCTTCAAAAATGGGAATCCCCATGTGAAAGAGATCCTTCGTTGTGAGGAGCCCACCCGCGGTGAGAGAAAATTTCATCGTATTGAGCACTACATCAGCAAAGGGCTTGTCCCCATCCATGAAGTAACGTTGAAATACCTCTTTCATGGATGGCATGCCCAAAGCCGGGTCGGGACGGCCGTTGGCGAAAACGCAGACTGCGTTCATTCCCTGCCGCTCGATTTCCTCAATGAGGGCATCCTTGTAGGACAGATCCCCCCAGAGCCATTCATCCCTGTAAAAAAGAACGCCCACCACAGGCCGTCCTTCCCGGCAGAATTCCTTCCTGTATGCAGAAAGATCCGTCATGCAGCGGTCTTTCATGCGGGGATGGTAGATACCGGACCAGACCAGTTCCTTCGGCGGTTCGAAAGAAAGATCCGCTCCGCCAAGAGAAGCGGCGATATAGAGAATGAGATTTTTGAAATTTTCTTCCCCGCTGTAGAAAAGATAGGTCCGGACCGCAGCGGCGATGGATTCATCCATGAGGAAAGGCGGCTTCATCTTGTCTTCCTGGTTGGGAATGAGGGCGTATGGAATCTGCCGCGCCTTCAGGAAATGGGTGCATTCCGACCAGAATGAAAGGACCCTGCCTCCCATCCATTTGGCTATGACGCTTCCTGCGTCAGAAAGCCGTCCTTCCCAGGACGCATCCCACTCTGTGTTTCCTGAAACAAGAATGCAGTCCACGGCGCATCCTTCGGAAAGTTTCAGTTCGGATTTCGCCTTTGCGAAGACCTCGGCAATGCGCCCCGAATTGGTGACTATGTACACATGCCTATTCATATTTCCTCCTCTAACAGGCTCTGTCTATGACGATCTATTTCTAAAAAATATGAATCCTTTCTTATTATACTCCTGCAGAAAAGGATGAAATCACGAAGAGCCCATACATAATTCCTATTACAAGCCATGAGAAAACACTTTGTTTTTATAATGATTCCATCATAGATAGACTAAAAGGGCATTTTTCAGAAAAGATCGTGCACGAAAAATAGCCCATAAAAAAAGACATTGCCTGAAGCAATATCCCTGGAATGGAAAGCCTTCATTTTTTATTTTTTGACAGGAGCAGACGGATGATATTCATCTGCACCTCCAGATTCTGCCGGTTATTCTTGACCGCCGTATCCAGCACGAGCCCGACCCCAAGGGAAAGAAGAGCTGCGGTCATGGAGAAGCCTGATGTGACCAGAGTGGGCAGTTTTGGAACGAGGCCGGTCGTGAGGTATTCATGAAATACAGGAAGGAAAAGAGCAGCAGACAAGAGAAAGAAGAAAAGAGCCCACGCGGAAAAGAACCGGAGCGGTTTGTAATCTTTGTAGAGCCGGAAAATAGTGAGAAGCACCTTTGTTCCATCCCGGAAGGTATGGAGCTTCGATACGCTTCCTTTCGGGCGATCTCTATAATCAATGGGCACATTCTGGACGAGGAGATTCTTGTCCAACGCATGAATGGTCATTTCTGTCTCAATCTCAAATCCTTTGGAAAGGATAGGAAAGGATTTCACAAAGAAAGGAGAAAACGCGCGGTAGCCGGTCATGACGTCCCGGATATAGACTTTCCCCCAGAACATATTGATAAAATCGCAGACCAGCCGGTTTCCAGAATTGTGGAAAGGCCGCTTGTTTTCTTCAAAATAGGTGGAAGACAGCCTGTCTCCTACGACCATATCCGCGGCGCCGGAGAGCACAAGACCGGCCATCTCCGGCGCGGCCTCCGCCGGGTAGGTATCATCTCCGTCCGTCATAATGTAGCAGCCCGCATCAATATCCCGGAACATGGACCGCACCACATTCCCCTTTCCCTGACGGTATTCCCGCCGCACCACAGCGCCGGCGCGGCGCGCTTTTTCCGCGGTGTCATCAGTGGAATTATTGTCATACACATAGATAGCCGCTTCCGGGAGGGCCCGGCGGAAATCGGAAACGACCTTCTCTATGGTCAGCCCTTCATTATAACAGGGAATCAGTACAGCAATGGTTTGTTTCATCATGACCTCAAAACGTGGCATGGCTTGTCTTTCCGCGCTCTTTTGCAAGGCATGTACGGCAGCAGCAGAAAGAAAGGCAGGCACAAAGGAAAATAAAAAACATAACGGAAGACGAAAGCCGCCGGTGCCGCCAGCAGGAGCGTTCCCCAGAGGAGAAATGCCGGCATCAGGATGAGAAGCATTTTCCCTCTCCGGCGGTAAAGCAGAACCAGCGCGACGATGACAGTGATCCAGAAACAGGTCCCTGCACCGGCATAGCGGCTGTGATCCCACAGGTACCGTCCTAATTTTTCCTGTGTTTCCGGGGAATATACATGAATCATGGTCCCTGTCTGGTAGGCATTGTTGCTGGCCGGATCCATCCCCCAGGGGGCGTTGAGATCTTTCATGGAAAAAGCCCAGCCGAAGCGGGACTGGGTTTTCCCATCGGGCGCGGGAAATGACCAATATCCATAGACAGCCAGCATCCATGCTTCAAGGAAATCTTTCGGATAGCGTTTTCCCAGCGTTTTCCAGGTCTGCCAGAATGCGTCAGGATGACTGTTGAAAGAATCAAAATGGAAATTCCGATTCCACTTGATGCCGTCTGCCGTGAAGGGATCATACCAGTAGCGCATCTCTTCCGGATCCATCATCGTATAGAGATACTCCTTCTCCTCAGGAAGAAGGGGCCGCCCGGCAGCGACGACCCGGCCCACCTGCTGGATCGGCACTCCGACCCGCTCCTGGAAAAGCTGGGGCAGGTCCATAAAGTAGGAAAGCGCCGCATTCGGCAGAAGGGACAGCACGAACAGCAAGGCTCCGAGAGAGGCTGCTTTCCAACGGATCCGCTGGAAAGTGAGAAGAAATAAAAAAAGAAGTACGGCATACACATAGCGGCCATTATTTCGGAGCAGGAGCATCCCCAGGCTGGCGATGATGAATATCCGCTCCATCCGGGGAAAGGCTTCCTCTCCCTCTGTGAGAAGGTCATACATGAGAGGTACCCAGAGAAGAATCGCCGCCGAAAACAGGGTATCCTTCACATTGGCAAAGGAATAATTGACGATCATCGGGCAAAAAGCATAATATCCCGTAAAAAGAGCAGCCAAAGCTGCGCTTCTGCTCCGGCGATAGAGCCATGTCACCACATAGGCGATGGCAGCGGCGAGGAGGTACATCTGCACGATCGATGCCGCCGCAAGGCCTGCCGCCCAGTTTCCGGTGAGCGTCCTGGAAATTTCTCCCAGGCCGCCCAGAAAGAGACAGTACAACAGCGTGTGCTGGCCTGCCGCCCAGAATTCTGCCCGGAGAATGTCGGTGGTGTCATTCATTCCGGTTCCTGGGAAAAAGGCGAGAAAAAAGGGAAACCACGCCGCCATGAGAACCAGCACGATAAAAGAAAAGGGAGGATCCGTGAAAGAGGCAGATTTCCAGGAAATCTTTCCATCAGGCAGACTGCCCAGACCTTTGACCAGTGCCAGAAGGCACGTAAAAATTACGAGGGTAATCGCTATGATGGAAAATCCATCTCCCTCCTGAATGAGATGTACCGCCGGTCCCTTCCAGTCCGCTGACTGAGGATACCATCCAATGCGCCAGGTATACCAGAGGGACGCACCCATCAGAAGAGACACAAAGCCGGTCAGCAGCAAAAGTCCTGTAGAAAATCCCCTGCTCTCCTTCACCAGCGCCCCTCCCTTCTTCCGGATAACGGTTTCATTATACTATGCCGCCTGGCGAAGCGCATGAGAAAAAAGGAGTATTACAACAATTTTACATAATAGAGAGACATTGGATCCTTCAAGCCTTTCAAGCCGATGGAATATGTGCCACCGCGGAAGAAGAACAAGAATAGATGCGGAAAGACAGAGTCTTCTGCTATACAGGGCAAAGACCCCCAAATAGATGCCTGTACAGATGAAGCGGCGCGCCAATTCTCTGCGGTTCCTGCTCTATTCCCTGTGCTCCCTCCTGGATTCGATGGCCCGTACCTGACTGTATCGAATCCATATGCCATTGTCCATTTGGAAGCGGCCCAGATCCGGCTCGGATTGACGGATGGTACCGGAAATTTTCCGGAGAACGCCGCCGGATTTTCTCCGGTCCTTTTCGAACCACCATACGGTGACCGGTTTATCTTCCTGGCGGAGGGCATCCGCCATACACCGGTCCAGATCCTGCTGCTGGTCTTCTGAAAGAATCCTGTCTTCTTCCGTGAGGCGCCGCGCTTCACAGAGTTCTTCCCCGTATCCGGTGAGTGCGTCAAAAGGAGCAAACTGGGCAGCCCGGTTTTGGCGGCGCATACGGGGCCGGGGCAGAATGAGCGGCGGACTTTCAGAAAGAAGTTCTTTATAGAGAGAATTCTTTTCTTTACGCATGATGTCCTCCAATCTGACAGTTCCGCTCCGGCGCAGACGCCCCCTCTTCCAGATCCATGCCTTTCAAAATGGCGTTCTTTCCAAATTTCTCTTTGATGGTGAGGATCGTCTGCTGAAGCTTTGTCTCCCGCTCCAGCCTGCATCTTGTCTTTCTCTGTGTGGAATTCTCTTCAAAAAGATCCACAGTCTCGTACATGTCCGGTACAGGAAGAGCATTCTCTGCAGAGAGAAGGATACGGCGGATGAGAAGACCTGGCCGCGCTGACCGGTCAAAAAGTTGTTCCGCCGCTGTACGGATCAAAGAAAGGGACGCGGTCCGCCGGGCAAGGACAGTGCTTCCCCGGCTCTTTGCCGGCATCACCCGGCCAAAGTGGTCCCTGTGGAGAGGCCCCTCATAGGACGTGCCGCCCATTGGCCTGATATTTTCCACATCGTATCCTATAACCAGCACCAGGTGATCCGCCGCAATCCCCCTCCTAGTGAGAGTCAGTGCCAGCTCTTCTGCCATTTCCGATACAATCAGCCGGGCCTCCTTTGTTTGGTAAGGCCTGGGCAGAACCTGTCCGGCATGAACGCTCCGGCTCCGGCTGCGGTAAGCGTGAATATCGGCCATGGTACAGGATTCACAGCCCCAGGCATGATCAATGAGGAGCTCCGCATTCACGCCGAAGAGACGGTACAGCAGATCCGGACTGTAGTACTCCCCTGTTTTTCCCAGAGAACAGCGGGCAATATCTCCCATGGTATACAAATGCTGCGCCGCCAGGCGGCGGGCATAGCCGGTTCCAATCCGCCAGAAATCTGTAATCGGCTGATGGTCCCAGAGCTTTTCCCGGTAGGTCCGCTCATTGAGAGAGGCCATACGTATGCCAAAAGAGCCGGGCGTTTCGTGTTTGGCAAGAATGTCCATCGCCACTTTGGCAAGGTACAAATTGGATCCGATCCCGGCAGCGGCAGTCATGCCAGTCTCTGCCCACACATCCCGAACCATGCGGGCAGTCATTTCCTCCGCGGTCATGTGCCGCGCCGCGAGATATGTCGTAAGGTCTGCAAAGATTTCATCCACCGAATACACATGGATATCCTCGGGAGCGAGATACTTCAGGTAAATCTCGTAAATTTTCCTGCTGTAGTCAAGGTAGGTCTGCATTCTGGGCAGTGCGATGAGGAAATCGAGAGACCGCTCCGGATGCGCGGACAGTTCTTCTGCCTGGAAAGAAGAACCGATAAAACGACCGCCTGGCGCCTTCAGGAGCCGCTCCCTGTTGATCGCCTCTACCTTCCGGCGGACCTCAAAAAGGCGGGGCCTTCCAGGCACTCCTTCTGCCTTAAGAGGCGGTGATACGGCAAGACAGATGGTTTTATCCGAACGGGATGGATCTGCTACCACCAGATTCGTCTTCATCGGATCCAGACCGCGCTCGACACATTCTACAGAAGCGTAAAAAGATTTCAGGTCAATGGCTGCATAACACCGTTCCATCTTTTCTTCTCCACTCACAAATTGGAAATTTTGTTCCATTTCATTGTACCAAAAATTTTGTTCTATAGCAAATATATGTTTGAACAAAACGACCATCGCAGAATGTTCTATCACGGTACAGATCCTACCGCCAAAGTGAGCTTATGCCGGAGTAAACAGGATCCATGAAATTTTCTCTCCGGCATTTCATGGATCCATAATGATCATCATAAAAACGATCATCATAAAAATACGCATAGAGCAAGAAAAACCCATCGAATCTTTCTGCCCTATGCGTACTTGGTATGTATATGGCTCTTTCTATCAATTTGTTCGGCCTCATGTCAGTGGACGAAGCGTCTTTTCTTCGTATATATGGGAATTGTACGGTTCTGTCTGCTTCATGAGAATTTTCCGGAAGCCCTCCCTATCCCCCTTACTTGCTTCCACAGGTGATGCCTTTTACTTTTCCGTAGCTGATTTCAAAAACCAGGTTGCCTTTGGCGCCGCTTCCGAAGTACCAGTAGTAGTCTGATTCCCCGTCGATCTGGCGCAGGTCCGGATAGCCGTAGGCACGGAGTAGGTCCTGCATAGGGGAACCAATGGTGATGCCTGCAGCGGTATGAATGTTGTTGTGTTTTTCCAGAGACTGCATGCGAAAAACCGTGCCGGTTTCTTCCAGAACCGATACAAAAAAAGAATCTCCGTAATTATATTCCCGTACATACTGTTTCCGCGGGGCATACCAGGTACGGCTCATAGATTTTGGTTTTCCATAGGTGCTTTTAAGATAGGATTCCGTGCTTCCAATAGAAATGCCGCCCATAGCAATGGCGCTGTCCGGGACGCGCGCCGCAGCAGGCACGGCGGACAGAAGCGCAAAGGCAGCGCAGAAAAGCGCGTTCAATGGTTTCATCATACTTCTCCCTTCTGCTTCATGCTGTCCATTGTACCATAAGGAAAAATTCGGCGGAATTCGTCTTTTCTGATTTCGGAAACTCTTTATCCGGCGTAAAACTTCTTTTGAAAAATGCGTTGTTATATAGTAAAATAT
>CAUBUJ010000035.1 GCA_958439155.1 uncultured Veillonellaceae bacterium | reverse complement strand
GTATGGGAAAGGAATTGAGTAGGCAGGCCTTTCCTTGACAGGGGATTTCCCTGATTTTTATAATAAAGAAAAAGAACGGTCTCTGAAAAGGGACATACCGGTCTGCCCATGGCGCGGGCCAGGCGGAAAAAGGAAAGAGGGATTCTGATGAAACCGGAACAGTGGGAGGAAAAGCAGGCGGCTTACGGAACGGATGACGGCTTTACAGACCGTTCCGTGAAGGGGATGTGGTTTACCTTTGACGGGCGGCTGAACCGGATGCGGTATTTTCTGCGGGTGCTTCCCATTTATCTTCTCATCGGCGCGGTGGGTGCCATTTCCCAGCATGTGTTCTGGCTCGTCGTATTGTACGTGCCCCTCTTGTGGTCGCTTTTGTCGCTCATTTCCCGCCGAGCCCATGATCTCGGGTACCGGCCGTGGCTCCTGATGGTGCTTCACGTTCTCCCTGTCACGTCGTTTCTGGCGGCGCTGTACCTGCTCTTGATCCACGGTACCCGCGGGGCGAACCGTTTCGGCCTTGACCCGACAGAGTATCCTTATGATATTTGAGACAAAATAAAAACTTCCGCCTTTGGAAAAGCAGAAGTTTTTGTGGGGATCCGCTTTCGGGCGGGTCTTTTTTATTGGATTGGGAAAAGAAGGCGCGCCGCGTAAATGACGAAGGTCATGGTCACGCCGGAGGCGAAGGTGCTCATCATGACGAGCTCCGTGGCGAAGTCTTCGTAATTTTTAAATTCCACCGCGTAGAGAACGGAATTCACCGCCGACGGGACCGAGGACATAATGAGCACGGTCTGGCAGATCACCGGGGAGAATCCGCTGCCGAAGGTATTCCACGCAGCGAGAAGAAGGTAAGCGGTCACCGGTCCGAGGATGAGCCGCATGAAGCACCCGGCCCAGGCGTCGAGGTCGCCGAAGGAGATGCGGCTCCGGTGGATCTGCATGCCCAGGGCCATCATGACGATGGCCACCAGCGCGGCGGCGCAGTTTTCAAAGATAGGCCAGAGGGGCGTCGCGGTCATGTCAAAGCCGCTGTACTTGATGGCAAAGACGGCGATGAGCGTATAAATGACCGGCATGTGGAGGATCACCATGAGGGCGTCCCGCGGGGTGAGTTTGCCCTTGCCCGCCTGGTAAAGGCCCAGCGTATTGAGGGACATATTCATCTGCACCAGGCTCATGGTGCTCGCCGCGAGCGCCTCCGCGAGATACGGCGTCTGCCCGTTCGTCACATAAGGATCATTGGTGAAGACGAGAGCGATGAGAGCAATGCCGATATTGCCGTTGTTGGAAAACATGGTGCCGTTTTTGAGCGCTTCTGTCTGTCCCACCGTGAAGCCCCGGAATTTGCCGTAGACCGTGCCCAGCACACCGAGGAAGGCCATCTGGACGCAGCAGAGGATGAATACATTGACCAGGCTCATATCAAATTTGGCGCAGTAAATGCTGTAGAAAATGAAGCATGGCAGGACGATGTAGAAGGTGAGTTTATTGAGGGAAATCACGTGGAGATGGTATTTTTTGTCCAGCAGGTATCCCATGCAGATGAAAATAAGAAGCGGCAGGATATTGTCTATGAGAATCTGAAGTAAGGCCATAGTTTCCTCCTTAGACCGCGGGATAGAAGACGCGCGCCAGATAAATGACGCAGGTCATGGTAATGATGGAAAAGAGGCTGCCAGCCACCACCGCCTGGGCGGCGAAGTCAGGATGCTTCCCATATTCGGAAGCGTACATGGCGACGGTAAAGCTTGGCGGCGCGGAAAAGGCGATGAGGAAGACCTGCGCTTCCATCGGGGTGAAGCATCCGAAGGCGGCGATGATTCCCATGGCGAGAAGCGGGGAAATGAGAAGGCGCAGCGCACTGGAAGCGAGAATGGAAAGGTCCGGCTTTTTGACGCGGGACCGGTGCAGTTCCACCCCGGTGATGATGGTGACGAGCACGATGAAAGCACCGGAGAAATGGTGGAACACAGGCCAGATGAAAGTGTGCTCCAGATCGATCCCTGTATACTGGACCGCCAGGCCCGCCAGCACCGCGTAAAGCACGGGCATGCGGACCATGAAGGAAAAGAATTTCCTGAAAGAAATCTGGTCCGTCCGGATCTGACAGGCCCCGAAAAGATTGACCGCGATACTGGTGACAATGAGGAGCAGCACGATGGTGCCCCGCGCTTCCGTCAGGTAAGAGGCGCCGCCTTCCGTGAGGTACGGCGCGTGGGTGTAGATGAAAACGATGAGGGCGATGCCGATATTTCCTGCGTTCGTATAGGTAGAGGCTGCCTCAAAGACAGGCCGCTTGGTCTTCTCCATGGGGAGGAGAAAGGACACGGCCCGGGAAATCAGCGCCATCACGAGGAGGAGCGCCGCTCCCGCAGGAATCAGGAAGAATGACTCCGGCGAGGGATGGTACTGGACCATGCTGTAAAAAATGAAGCACGGCAGCACCACGCAGATGGTGACCTTCCGGTAAGTCATAAGCTCGAGCTTGAATTTGGAATCAAGCAGGTATCCTGCAGCGGCGAAAAAGAGAAGCGGCAGGATATCGTTGCAGAGAATTTGCAGGATAGCCATGGAGGAATCCTTTCTATGGAGAAAATAAATATAAGGATATATTTATAGTAGTATAGTCCAGACGGGCGGCGCCTGACAAATTAGAAAAAGTGTAGTGACGCCCATGACAAAGCCTCCTCATATTGGGGGTATGAGGAGGCTTTGCCGGTTGGTGAATCTATGGATGTGTAGTCATGGGAAAGCCCCGTTTCGTACACGTAAGAGGATTGCAAAATTGCTATAAATTTTTTGATGAACACATTATAGAATAAGTCAGGCTATGATGCAAGCCTTTTTTGTAAAAAAATTTGCCAAATCTCATCATAGGCATGGGCAGGCATCCCATATAATAGAAAAAGAAATGGAGGCGGCAGGCATGGATCATGAATGGCTCTTTTGGGCAGGCCTTCTTTACCTGGCCTATGTCCTGCCCGGCGTAGTGAAACATTTCCGCAGGGAAAGAGATCTGGCTGATGACCTGACACTGATCGGCACCATGGCTCTTGCGGTGTCTCTTTTCTGCTATGGCGCGGCCCGGTTTTGGGGCTGACGCCGGATCTTTCATTCCTGGTATGTTCCAGTTTCTGTTACAGCGCCAGAATGAGGAAGAATGCAGCAGCGATCACGCCGGCAGGAATCTGCACGGAAGGAAAATCGTGAGTGTAACGCATGGGGATCATCTCCTTTTGAAATATGGATTACAGAGCAAGAAGAAGCAGGGCTGCAGCGGCGATCATACCGGCAGGAATCTGCACAAGGGGAAAAGCGTGGGTGTAACGCATGGGAAGGACCTCCTTTCTAAACGGGGTGATCAAAAAAGAGCACAAAGCAGGATAATTGCGGCGATAAACAGGCCGGCAGGAATTTGGACACTGGGAAAATCGTGGGTATAACGCATAGGAGCATGGGTATAACGCATAGGACAGACCTCCTTCATTTGATCGACTTATTTATGAAATGGAATGATAGTCTTTTACAGCCGGGGAGCGGTGCCGCTCTCTGGTTTTGAAAGGGGAGAAGCGGGGAAATGCCTTTCCTGCGTGAGAAATTTCTCTTCTGGAGGATTCCCTCTTTCCCTTTCATGCCTACAGTATAGCCGGTCTTTTCACAGATGTTAAACTGTTAAAAATAGTATATAATACAGGAGAAGCACTGTAACAGGAGGGGCGGATCATGAATTTTTTATCTATGGAATATTTTGTGGTGCTTGCGCGGGAGAAAAGCTTCACCAGGGCGGCGGAGAAGCTCCATGTAACGCAGCAGACCTTGTCCGCCCATATCGCGGCTCTCGAAAAAGAGACAGGGTGCCTGCTTTTTATCCGTCATGTGCCGCTGGAGCTCACCTATGGTGGGGAAATCTTTTATAAATACGCCATCAGTTTCCGGAAAAATGAGGAAGCCCTCCGGCGGGAGCTGGCGGATGTGAGTCACAGCGAGGCAGGGAAACTCACTATCGGCGCCGCGCCTACCAGAGGGCGGGTGATCCTGCCGGAACTGGTTTATGCTTTTGGTGAGAAGTACCCGAAAGTAGCGGTGGAGCTCAAGGAAGGGATGAATCTGGACCTGGTGACCATGCTTTCCAAAGGGGAGATGGATCTGGCGGTAGCCCATTTTCCCCGGCCGGTGACAGGACTTCATGTAGAGCCTTTCTATGAAGACAGCGTTTGCATCGTGGTGTCGAAGGCGCTTTTGAGAAAGATCTACGGCGAAGAAACGTCCCCGGTCCTCCAGTCCATCCGGGAAGGAAAGAAAGGGTGCTTTGCGCCGTTTGCGCGGTGTCCCTTCGTCATCAACAGCGGACATTCCGTCTCCGGCAGCCTGGCGCGGCGGTTTTTCCGGGACAATCACATCGAGCCCCTGGTGCGGGTGGAGTCAGACAATACGGAAATGCTTCTCGACCTGGCCGTGCTTGGAAGCGGCGCTTTTTTCTGCCCTCAGAAGGACATCGCAGGGAAAACCATTTCAGAGGAAGCAAAGAAAAAACTGGAGATCATTCCCCTGAAAGGTTCATCCTACCACGTGAGCTTCGGATACCTGGCCGGTTCCTACCAGTGGAGCATGATCCGCCGTTTCATCGATCTGGCAAAAGACATAGAAGCGGGCAGGGTGCCGCTCCCATAAAAAGTGCGCAAAAAAAAGAGGAATTCTCATGCAGAGGATTCCTCTTTTTGTTACTTCTGAAGGACGGGTCCGGACATTTTTGGAGTGCTTCCGCCAAGATTGAGGGCGCCGCCGTCCATGAGATCCGGGATGACATAGCGCCACAGGCCCCATTCCGTGAGGGCATCGGCAGTGACTGTATCCGGGCTGTACAGGGGTCGGCCCTGCCACCATGCGGCGGCCCGGACTTTCGCTGTATTCCGGTCTACCAGAAACTGGAGGTACCGGCCGCTTTTGTCGTGGTAGGTAAGGGTGTAGTAATGAAATTCTTTCGCTTCTGCCGGCCCGGAAGAGACGGTGTAGGTATTTTCCGTATACATCCCCGTGCCCAGGGTGTTTTCATAAATATCAGACCGCCGGAAAGGGTAGACTTTGCCGAGGCCGGTGATCAGCTCTTTTCCGTCCGAGCCGTCGGTGACGCCAGCCGCTGACGGTCCCGGCCCGAGAAAGAGAAGAAGTTTCACCGGCGGCGTCTCTTTCGCGTGGGCGCCGTCATTTTTTTGAAAAACCGCAAAGAGTGTGTGGTCTTTTTTTATGCGCCCTGTTTCTGTGAGGGTCTCATTGTAAGGCTCCCAGTCTGCTTCCGAGGCAGCAGTCCAGAGCGCCCCCGCCTGGTCAAGGGGCGGATCAGGGAGCGCCTTTTCTATGTAGGCGCTGCAGGAAAAAGGCAGCATCGCGGCCAGAGCTGCCGCTGTCAGAAAAGAAGAGAAATCACGCATTGTGCCTCCTTATAAAGAACGGAGCAGGAATTTCCACTTCTCCCAGCCCTTGAGCGGCGAGAGGCAGCGGCGGCGCATGTCACCGATGAGGCGGAGCGTTTCCTGCTGCTCTTCCTCTGTGAAGGGCGTGCCGCTGAAGCGGGCCTTCATGAGGAGCGCCGTCACGCGGGAGATGCCGGCAAAGCGGGAATCTTTCCCGCAGAGATCGGCCCAGGCCGCATAACTTCTCGAGGGCGCACCGTGACCGGCCCAGGCGGTGAGCCGCAGGAGGTAGGCGAAAATGCGGCTCCGTTCCGCAGGGGAAGCGGCGCTCCGGAGAATCCGTTCCGCTTTTCCCATGCGGCGGCGGATGGCCCACGCGGCCGCTCCCGCAAGGGCGGCGAGCGCGAGAAGCGCGTAGAGGATGCCTGAGAGGTTGCCGCTGTGTCCGGCCAGTACCGGCTGGGGAGCGGGTCTCTGCGCGGCAGGCGGCTGGGGCGGATTTTGCCGCTGGGGCGTCTCTCCGGGCTGCTGGTCCTGCTGCGGCGGATCGGGCTCCGGATTCTGCTGGTTTTCATCAGGAGAGGAAGAGTCCGGGCGGTTTTCCGGCGGCGTTGGAATGGGATCTTCCCCGCCTTCGTATCCCGGAGTGAATTCCACCGGGCGCCAGCCTATGCCGTCTACATACATTTCTGCCCATGCGTGGGCATGGCGGTCATTCACGTCCATAGTGAAGTACCCTTCCGCCGTGCGGTCTGCCTGGCTGAGCTCATCGGCGCCCACGGTGACGCCCGTGACATACCGCGCGGGGATGCCTGCCGCGCGGAGGAACATGACCCCGGCGGAGGCAAAGGCGGTGCAGTACCCTTCTTTCTGGGTCTGGAGGAAGTAGGAAATGAAATCCTCCCCTTCCGGGGTGCGTCCGGGGCGGATGGTGTACGTATAGTAATCGGAGAAATATTTCTGCACCGTCCGGATCCAGTGACGCTTCTCTTCATTGGTGGACGCTTTCGGAATAGGAAGCGCCGCGGTAAGAACGGGCCGGAGGCTGTCCGGTACTTCTGTATAAGCGTCATAAGCGAAGGTACGGTAGTCCCGTTCCATATTTACGTAGGCCCGCCAGTAAGGATCGTCAAAGCGTCCTTCCCGGGTGAGGGCATACGCCGCGGATAGGGGCAGTGACCAGCGGTACGCTTCATAGGCGGAGCCGTCACGGCTCACCGGAGCCTGGTCATAATGGAAGAGGCCTGCCGCAGCAAAGGAAATATCATAAGGCAGGAAGAGCTGGTCCGTATATTCATAGACCAGGGGCACGCTGAAAAATTGACGGCGCGACGGGAAATCCGGCGGGTTTTTCAGATAGCCGTTCATGGCAGAGGCAATGGCCGGATCCTGATTGGCGATTTCCATGAGCCACGCCGGCTGGTTGTACCAGGCACCCTGGTTGTTTTCAAAGAGGCGGGATACTGTCTGGTAGCGGCTCTCCGGGAGGAGTTTCCACTGACTGTCTTCATAGAGAGAGCCCACCCAGCTCCGGATGTAGAGACGATGCTCCGCTGCGGGGGAGGTGATGCGGATGATCTGCCGCCCGGTATAGCGGAGGCCTTCTGTCTCGCCGAGACGGCCCTTTCCTTCCGTACCGGTCATGACCGTGGAAAAGGCGCTGCCTCCATGGAACCAGCTGCCGTCCGTCCATGCGGCGATGGTGTCAGATACGCGGGAGAAGAGGTCCGGCTCTTTGTACCGGGAGGGAGGCACCACAGCCATGAGAAGGGTGCCCATGACGAGGACCGACAGGAGCGCCGCCCCTTCTGCGGTGCCATTTCTTTTCTTCATCGCCATGACAGGGATGGAAGCCCAGTAGGCAGCGGAGAGAAGCACCGTGAAGAGAGGCGGCTCTACCGCGAAATAGAGGCCGCACAGTGTGAGAAATAAGGAGAGCGCTCCGCAGAGAAGCCGGGCCAGCGGATGCCACGCGCCGGCGGCAAAACACCACGCGAGGAGGAGGAGCGCCGCCGTTTCCGCGTCGCCGCCGCCGATGGCCGGGTCCATGAGGAAGGGTTTGTCCAGGTCCAGATGGTACGGCGCAGCAAAGGTATCCAGGAAAGATGTGGAAAGGACCGCCCCGCTGTGCAGGAGGCCTTCCCTCCAGTGCCAGAGCAGGAGGAGGCCCGCCGCGCCGGAGAACAGGAAGAATAAAAGGCGGTGCCTGCCGCTCACGCGGGACAGAGCGCATACCGCAAGGGCTGAGAGCAGACCATAGAGCAGGGCAGGAAGGAGGGACAGGCCGCCGTAAGAGAGGAACGCCGTTCCCGCGCCGGCGCAGCCTGCGAAGGTGAGAAGGGATAGAGAAAGAATGGACCAGTTCATGCTTCGCCTCCCAGCGCCGCCGCTATGGCTGTCCGCCCGGCGAGAGTGCCTTTTCCTTTTTCATGGGCATTCCATACATAGAGCGGCCGGTGCGGAGGAAGGGCCGGATCGGCCTCCCCTGTAAGGAACAGCACAGGAAGATCTGCCGGGAGGGTGCCTCCTCCCAGGAAAGGGGAATGGGCGCTGCCGTCTTTCAAAAAGAGGAGGAGGGACCGATCCCAATCCTCTCCGGTGCGGATCTTTTCCGTATGGACGCGATGCTTTTCATCGGCCCAGAGAAAAGTGAACTTTTTTCCCGCCGACAGGAGGAGTTTTCCCACCGTAAGAAGCGCGTCTCCCGCAGTATCCCGCTCATTGCTTTCTGCCGGAAGAGACGCGGCGACCAGAAGAGATGACTCCTCACCGGGCCAGGTGTCCCGCACATAGAGCTCGTCCTTCCGGGCGGTCACTTTCCAGTTGATGAGACGGACACTGTCTCCTTGCTGGTAGGGGGCGGCGCCGAACCGTTCCGGCTCCTGCGGCACAAGGAGGCGGGACAGGAAAGCCTGCCCTCGCTTGGCATGTCCCATCATCCGGGGAAGAGCGGTCATTTCTTTGCTGGAGAATTCCTTCTTATACCGGGTGAGGCCGAAGAGATCCGAAAACGACAGCGTCATCGCCGGCAGGGTCTGCCGCCCGCAGTGGGCCGGGCAGAAAGGAAGAGAGAAGGACATGGAATGTCCCTGCCGCTCCTCTTCCGCGGTGAGTCCTTCTGCCGCGAGAGAAAGCCCGGGAAGGAAGGAAAGGCAGGTTCCTTTCAAAGTGACGGTGACCGGCGTTTCTTCTCCCCGCACGGCCCGGGGCGGCAGCGCGAGAGAGACAGAAAGGTGCTTCTTCGCCCAGAAGGACAGGAGCAGCGACGGCACCGGCGCCAGAAGGAGCGCGGCGAATCCGAGGAAGGCTGCGTAGAAATCGTACATCACCATGAGGAAGAAAAAGGCTCCCAGGGAGATAATATAAGAGAGGCGGCGCATCTTACGCCTCCGCCATGGAGGGCAGCGGCAGGGTTGCCAGAAGGTCAGAGAGGACAGACGGGGCGGTCTTTCCCGCAAGGAACGCCTCTCCCGAGAGGGAGAGACGATGGCAGAGCGTGTACGGCGCCACAGCGGTCACATCGTCAGGCACGGCATAGCTGCGCCCTTCCATGAGCGCCCGCGCCCGGGTCATCGCCGCAAGAGCCATAGTGCCCCGCGGGCTGATCCCGAGGGCAATGTCCGCCGACCGGCGGGACGCCTGGGCGATGGATACCATGTACCGGTAGAGGCTGTCATCCACATGGACGGCAGCGGCTTTTTTCCGGAGCGCGGACAGCGTTTCCGCTGTCACCACCGGCGCGAGGGAAGACGCCGCCTGGAAAGAGTCGCCTTTCAAAATGTGGAACTCATCCTCTGCGGAAGGATAGCCTACAGTGGTGCGGATCATGAAACGGTCCGTCTGGGACTCAGGGAGCTCCTGCGTGCCGGAAGACCCTGTCGGATTCTGCGTGGCCATGACGATGAAAGGCTGGGGCACGGCGTAGGTCTTCCCGTCTACCGAAAGACGTCCTTCCTGCATCACTTCGAGAAGGGCCGACTGCGTCTTCGGCGATGCCCGGTTGATTTCATCAGCCAGGAAAAAATTGGTCATCACCGATCCCGGCACATACCGGAAAGAGCCGCTCTCCTTGTCGTACATGGAAAAGCCTGTAATATCCGAAGGGAGCACATCCGGCGTGAACTGGGTCCGCTTGTAGGAAAGGCCGAGCACCCTGGTAAAAGCGACAGCGATGGTGGTTTTCCCCACACCGGGAATATCATCAATCAAAATATGGCCTCCCGCGAGAATCGCCGTGAGAATCTGCCGGAGCACCGTATCCTTGCCAAGCACCGCTTTTCCTGTTTCCTTGAGAATGGCGTCAATGGTTTCTTTTTCAGTCATGAAATAAATTCCTTTCTTTTATAGGCAATATAAGGAGTTTCGTTAAGAATTACCTTATATTATACGACACGAATGCAAAAAAACAGGGAGTTCTGATGCGGAATAGGGGGAATTTGGAAAGCGCTTCATGGGAGCGGGGATTCAAGTTTAGAGCTTAGAGTTTAGAGGGATGGTGCCGCCTTCGGCGGATTTTTTATAGTCCCCAGCCGTCCGGCGCCTGAGGACTATAAAAAAGAGCCTATGCGGCGAGCATCCGCCGCTTTGCGCTTTGCACTCTGCTCTCTGTACCCCGCTCCCATGACGCACACTCCGTTACTCTCGGCCTATAAAAAAATCCGCCGCCCATTGTATTTGAGGCGGCACCGCCCCTCTAAACTCTCAACCCTCAACCCTAAACTTCCCCTGCGCCCCTTGCGCAGAAGCGGATCCCGTGGTATACTATTCCACGTCGGGTATCCCCGGCCTTTTTAAATGAAAAAATACGTTGACTTCGTATTTACGCTTGTGATATAATTCATGAGTATGTTCAATGGGAATACCCGGAAATTTGAGTGAGGTGTAATGGAATGCGTGAAGGAATTACTCTTGCATGCACAGAGTGCAAGCGCCGCAATTATCGTACCAACAAGAACAAGAAAAACAATGCAGAACGCATGGAAATGATGAAGTACTGCAAATGGTGCAAGAAGCACACCCTGCATAAAGAAACCAAATAATTAGCGTTCAGACAGGGGTGTAAGAATGGCGAATCGTCGGCAGAAAGCAGAGGAAAGCAGCGCTGCGTGGAATAAATTTTTCCGTGAGACGAAGGTGGAAATGAAAAAGGTCATCTGGCCGAGCAGAAAACAGCTCACCCAGTATACCGTCACCGTCATCTCCTCAGTCATCCTGATTTCCTTCCTGCTCGTCGCAGTGGACTTCGTGTTCATGGGTCTTTCCAAACTGCTCGTAAGCGCGGTAGGCTGAAGGAGGAACCATGGCAGACGAAGTAAAACAGGAGAATACAGAAAAAAACATCCGCTGGTATGTGATTCACACATACTCCGGCTATGAGAATAAGGTCATGGATACGCTGAACCGGAAAGTTCATTCCATGGGCCTGGAAGACACGATCAAACAGATTCTTCTTCCCATGCAGGACGAAGAAGAAGTGAAGGAAGGCCAGAAAAAAGTGGTCTCCCGGAAAGTTTTCCCCGGCTACCTTCTCATAGAGATGGAAGTGAATGACCACAGCTGGTATGTAGTGCGGAATACGCCTGGCGTCACTGGATTCGTCGGAACCACCACGAAGCCGATCCCGCTGTCGGAAGCGGAAGTGGCCCGTATTCTGAACAAAGATAAAAAAGTCCCGGTCCGGATCGACGTCAAAGAAGGCGACAAGATCCGTATCACCGAAGGACCTTTCGCTGATAATGTGGCTACCGTGCTCAATGTAGCGGCTGACAAAGGCAGAATCACTGCTGAACTCAGCGCCTTTGGGCACGCAACCAAGATAGAGCTGGAAGCGGGTTTCTTTGAACCCCTTTCGTAAAACTCTAGTGAGAAAGGGAATTTGATTTCCTGAGCCTCACGTGGGAGGATACCATTCCGTTTGTACCACATCCTCAAAGAGTAAGGAGGTGTCAATTATGGCAAAGAAAGTAACCAAGGTAGTGAAACTGCAGGTAGCAGCCGGCAAAGCCACGCCAGCACCGCCAGTAGGCCCGGCCCTCGGCCAGGCAGGCGTGAACATCATGGCTTTCGTTAAGGACTTCAACGACCGCACCGCCAAGCAGGTGGGCCTCGTTATTCCTGTAGAAATCACTGTTTACGAAGATAGAAGCTTTACATTCATTTGTAAGACTCCGCCGGCAGCGATTCTTCTGAAGAAGGCAGCTGGCATCGAAAAAGCTTCTGGTGAACCGAACAAGAAGAAAGTCGGCAAAGTCACCAAGGCGCAGGTTAAGGAAATCGCTGAAACAAAGATGCCTGACCTGAACGCGAACGACGTAGAAGCAGCAATGCGTCTCGTTGAAGGCACAGCCCGCAGCATGGGCATCGAAGTCGTAGACTAATTGACTGACCATTCGTGGCAGGGTCATACCCGCTTACCACAAGGAGGAAACAATGGCAAAACTGACAAAGAAACAGAAGGCAGCAGCAGCCATCGTTGACAGCCATAAACTCTATGACATCGACGAAGCTGTAGCGCTTGTAAAGAAAGCAGCATCTGCCAAGTTCGATGAAACCGTAGAACTGTCTTTCAATCTCAATATCAATCCGAAGTACGCTGACCAGCAGCTCCGCGGCGCGCTCGTTCTTCCCCACGGCACCGGCAAAACGAAGAAAGTCCTCGTTTTCGCTAAAGACCATCAGGAAGATGAAGCAAAAGCAGCAGGCGCTGACTATGTAGGCGGACAGGAACTGGCTCAGAAGATTCAGGGCGGCTGGATGGACTTTGATGTCGTCGTAGCAACCCCGAACATGATGGGCGTCGTTGGCCGTCTCGGCCGCATCCTCGGACCGAAAGGCCTCATGCCGAACCCGAAGGTCGGCACCGTCACCATGGATGTGACCAAAGCGATCAACGAAATCAAAGCCGGCAAGGTACAGTACCGTACCGATAAGGCAGGCAATGTACAGGTCATCATCGGCAAAGTCTCCTTTGACGAAGACAAGCTGAAAGAAAACCTGCGGGTGATCTACAACCACATTCTGAAAGCCCGTCCGTCCTCTGTAAAAGGCACGTACATGAAGAGCCTCACCGTCTGCTCCACCATGGGCCCCGGCATCCACCTGGACCTCACCAAGGTAGCAGCTCCGAAGGCATAATCGGAAACAATTATATTTAACACTTAGCTGAAGACCGGCGGTATCTGTAATGGGCGAAAGCCCGCCTCCCGAGGCTGAGTACTGGAAAGCCAGTACAACGACCTCACGAGCCCGCCTTGTGAGGCCGTTTTAGCTAACGTGATAAATATAGAGACAGATGTCTCGCAAATCTATGGCAGAGGAGGTGTACTATGAGCGAAGAAAAGTATGAAGTGAAGATTCGTCCTGAAAAGGCAGCCATCGTTGCGGAAATGAAAGAAAGACTCGCATCCCAGGGTGTGGTTCTCGTTTCCTTCAACAAACTGACTGTAGCTGACGCGAACCTGCTGCGCCGCAAATTCCTTGCGCACAACGTAGAATACAAGGTCATTAAAAACACACTGACCCGCATCGCTGCAGACGAACTCAATCTTTCCGGTCTTGATGACCTGCTCGCCGGCCCGAACGGCCTGGCGACCTGCAAGGATGACCCGGTAGCACCGGCGGCAGCCCTGAAGGAATTCATCAATGAGACCAAGAGCGAAGCCATCACCGTCAAGGCTGGCGTTCTCGATGGAAAGGTGATCGATCCTGCTGCTGTCAAAGCACTGGCCGATCTCCCGTCCAGAGACCAGCTGCTCGGCATGGTCGCAGCCACCCTGCTTGCGCCGATTTCCGGCCTGGCACGTGCCCTCAACGGCAATATTACCAAACTCGCGTATGCTCTCGAAGCAGTGCGTAAACAGAAAGAAACCGCGTAATTGCGCGTAATGATCCAATGGAGGAAAACAAAATGACTAATGAAGAAATCCTTAATGCCATTAGCGAAATGTCCGTTCTCGAACTGAGCGAACTCGTAAAAGCAATCGAAGACAAATTCGGCGTATCCGCAGCAGCACCGGTAGCAGTTGCAGCAGCAGCTC
>CAUBUJ010000034.1 GCA_958439155.1 uncultured Veillonellaceae bacterium | reverse complement strand
TCATTGGCGCGGAGTCTGAAGTCTGGAGACAGAAGTCGGAAGAGGCAAGCGGAAAATTTTTTATAAGATGCCCTCGCCAGGAGTAGACCTTTTCATTTGCAAAAAAGATCCACCCTAAGGAAGATACGTAAGATCCCTCCACTCTTTCCCGTACTTTCTTTTTACCTTTGTTCCATACAGCTTTCACTCGTCCGGTCGGGATGACGCCCATTTCGAAAAAATCTCACCTGCCGCTTCATGTCTGAGAACAACGGGAAGATCCGCACCTGAGACTGCGGCCCTTCCTATAAAAAGTTCTTCCGCTTTTCTCTTCAGACTTCTGACTTCAGACCTTTGATCCCGGCACAAATGAGGCAGTTACCGCTGCCCTTGAGCATGACAACCAATTCACCAGCCCGGCCGGCACCTGAGGCCTGCAAAATTCCGCCCCAGGCGGCACCATCCCTCTGCGCACTGCGCTATGCGCCACGCTCCCGCAGCACCTCCCGAGAGCCGCGGCTTGTGCCGGTTACGCCTTTTCTTTCCGCAGGCCCCAGAGGAATTTCACAGCATAAGCGAGAATCATTACGCCGAGAATCACCGCGGAGACTGCCGCTGCCAGGCTGTAGTCGCCGGCCTGCTGAAGATTGAAAATCGCAAGGCCGATGGTTTTGGTATCGGCCGACGCCATGACAGAGCTCATGGTGAGTTCCGTGAAAGCGCCGAGGAAAATGAAGAAGGAACCTGCCAGAGCCGGACGGAAGAGCTGGGGGATGATAATTTCCCGCCAGAGCCGCGGCACGGTGCTGCCTGCGACGAAAGCCGCTTCTTCTGCTGTTTCCGACATGGAAACCATGGCGGCTGCGCTGTTTTTAATCTGTATGATCATGTACCGCGTCACATACCCGAGAATCAGGATGGTATAGCTCCCGTAGAGACCGGTAGTGACGCCGGGCAGAGGCTGGCTCCAGTAGAAAATGAGGGCCAGCGCGAGGACAATGCCCGGCACGGAATAGGTCATGGACGCGCACCCTTCAAGGAAACGAGCCGCCCTGCTCTTCCGGCGGACCACGCCGTAGGCGATCACGGTTCCTGCCGCAAGGCACAGGACCGTGCCCATGCCGGCCATGAAGAGGCTGTTCAGCGCCGCTTCCCGGATCCCGTCATTGGTGAAAACGAAAAGATAATTATCGAAGGTCATATCTTCCATGCGGAGAGAAAAATTGAACGTCCGGAGCAGCGCCGAAACCGCCATGTAGAGGAAAGGAATCATGGAGAAACAGAGGAGCAGGAGAATCACCGCTGTTTCCACAATCCGTCTCACAGAAGGCTTGAAAAAGATCCGCGGCGCCGTCTGGTCGCCGATGCCTTCCCCTTCCCCCTGCGCACGGCCGATCCGCGCAGCCAGCACGGTCCCGGCCAGGGCGATCACCGCCAGCACCACCGAAAGAACCGCGCCGTAGGTGAAAGATTCCGGGCCGAAGCTGATAATTTTCTCATAAATATAGGTGGAAAGCACAGGGATATTGGAAGAAATCCCAAGAAATGCGGGGACGGCGAAATTATCAATATCCGCCAGAAAGGCCAGCACCGTGCCGCTTGCCATGGCAGGCATGGCCATGGGAATATCGATCTTCCAGAGCGCCTTCCACGCGCCGCATCCCGAGGCAAGCGCCGCCCAGTCCGCTTCCGGCGGAATCTTCCGGAGCCGCGCCGCCACCGTCACATAGACCACCGACATATGGCAGATGCCGAGCATGGCGATAATGCCGCCTGCTGTGAAAAGATCGAGCGGCGGCAGGCCGAGAGCGGCCAGAATCTGGGTGAGCGCGCCCCCTGCCGAGGTGAGCCCCGTCCAGGAAAGGGTCATCACATAGGCGGGAATGACAAAAGGCAGGTACACCAGCGCCTCCATGACTCCCTTGCCCCGCACATTGGTATACACCGTGAGAAACGCCGCCGCCGAGCCGAGGACCGCGGAAATGAGCGACGCCGTGACCGAAATATAGAGTGTATTCCAGATCGCAAGAGATGCCCTCGGGTCATGGAGCAGCGTCTCATACTGGGCCGCCGTCCAGTGCCCGTCCCCATCGGTGAGGGACAAAACAATGAGACGGATCAGCGGGAAAAGAAAAAACACCGCTGCCGCCAGGGCATACACCACGCCGCTGTTCCAGGACAGTCCATGGCATTTTCGCAAAATTGCTTCCATCAGGTCACCTCATTGAGTAATGAAACAGAAAAACAGGAAATCCCAGGCAAAAGTTCTGTGCCGGCCGGGGCAGGCAGAAAAGAAACGTTCCCTGCCGCACGGAAAAAGCGCAGAACGCAGCCACGCCGCGTCACTGCGCTTTTCTTTCATTCATCAGCCGTTATACATATCGCCGAATTTCTTCTTGTCCGCTTCCCGGTTGTCTACCAGTTCCTGGATATTGCCGGTGATCAGTTTGATTTCATCGATAGACTTCATGCCTTCCGGCGCCTTCACGCCTTTCCGTACCGGCGTGTAGCCGATGGAGGAGGTAAATTTCTGGCCGTCTTCAGAGAGGACGAAATCTTCAAAGAGTTTCGCCAGTTTTTCATTGGCAGAACCTTTCACCACACCGATCGGTTCCGTTACGACCGGCACGCCTTCTTCCGGATAGACGAATTTCACCGGAGCGCCCTTGGCCGCTGCCCGGGCTACCATGTAGTCCACCACGATGCCCACGCCCTTCTGGCCTTCCGATACTGCTTTCAGAATGCCGCCGTTGCCTTTGCCGACGCTCATGCCGTTATCTTTCATGCCCTGGTAGAAATCCCAGCCCAGGCCGCTTGTGCGGGTGAGAAGGGACAGGTTGTATGCCGCCGCGCCGGAATAGAGCGGGCTCGGCATGATGCCCTGGTCCTTGTAGACCGGCTTGGTCAGGTCTTTGAAAGACTTCGGAGCTTCCTTCACGAGATTGGTGTTGTACATGATGCCGGTGGCAATGACTTTCGTGCCGGCGTAGGTATGATCCTTATCCACCAGATCTGCCGGGATATTCTTCATTTCCGGAGATTCATAATTATCGAGAATGGCCGCTTTCTTCAGCTGTTCAAAAGTCGCCGCGTCCGCCACGAGGAGGACATCCGCCTGAACCTTGCCCATCTTCTTTTCGGCCATGACCTTGCTGACCACTTCTTCCGTGCCGGAACGGAAGACTTTCACTTTCACGTCAGGATATTTTTTATTGAATTCCGCGATCAGTTTCTGCGCGTCCGCTTCCGGCTGGGACGTATAGAGATTCAGTTCCCCGGAAGCTTTCACCGGAGCGGAAGCGGCGCTCTTGGCGCCGGTGCCGCCGCAGCCGCCCAGAAAAATCGCCGCAGCCGCTGCCGCCGCAAGAAGCATGCCTTTTGTCATTGTATTCATGGTAAATCTCCTTAAAAAAAATCAATGGTGAGTAACGAGTTGTTTGCTTTTAGCTTTTAGCTGTTTGCTGGTGCCTGGAAAAGGTGCAGAGACATTCTGACGTCAGGAAACAGGAGTCTGAAGAGGAAATAGGAGGATTCTTTTTATATGCAGCTCCGCCGTTTTGCAGAGCCATCAGCTTTCAGCCGTCAGCTCTCAGCGAAAATAGAAAGGATCCCTTCAAGTTACAAGCCGAAACGGGCGTCATCTCAAGCGGATACATATGAGATGAGTGACTGAAAATGTTTTTCTTTCTTTTGATGCACAGAGCCGAGAAATCTCTTGCCTCTGTGCATCATCATCCTCTTCCTGGTATCGTCATATTTCTCGCAGACGCCCGCTCGAGATGACGCCAGGCCGGTGTACCTTTGAGGATGGTATCTCACTGGCAGCTGTACATCTGCTGCCGCAGACAGCCTTCGCATCCGGGACCGCACGCCTGCAAACAACAAAATCCCATTCATCTCTCTGCCCTGTTAAAATTCCGCAGCCCGCGGCACCGCTTTCTTCTTCAGACCCCAAATTTCAGATCCTATGAGACACATCGGTCCCGTCGAGCCAATGGAGCGTCCGGTAGAGCCGCTCTGCCTTCATGGACGGGTCAAATCCTTCGAGCGCGAAAGGAATACCATATGCGGCAAGTTTTTCTGCAATCGCCGGCAGGGGAAAATCCCCCTGTTCCACATCTCCTATATGGCGGGTAGTGCCCTTCTTGTTGCTCAGATGGAATTCCACGATCCGCCCTTTCAGGCGGGAAGCGGTGCTGAAAATTTCTTCTTCACTGTCGCAGTGAGCAATGTCTTCGGTGTACCCCCACCGGATGGGTCCTTCCGCAAGGGATTCCACGCGGAGCGCCTCATCCGCTGAGGTGAAGCGCTCTTTCGGAATTTTCTCCATGATTTCGAAGGACATCTTCGTCCCTTCCTCTTCGGCATACCGGGAAAGAACCACAAAAGATTCCGCCAGAAGCTTGTCAAAATCCGCGCCGGGAATGGCGAGCCCCTCCCGTCCGGGGTGAGTCGTTACCTGCGGCGCGTGCAGGTACGAAGCCAGATCGATGCCTTTTTTCGTGAGCGCTGCTGCCGCGTCCCGCATAGGCTGGGAGAGGGAAATCAGATTCAGATCCCAGCTGTAATTGTGCACGGTCACTGTTTTTCCATACTGGATAGACAGTTTCAGCACTTCTTCCGGGGAAATCCCTTGCGATTCCAGCTGCTGCGCCCACACTTCCACGCCGCCCAGTTCTTCTTCGGCGGCGATGCGGAACCACTCCTCTGGAGGCATCCCCCAAAGCATAGTGGTAGACACATAAAATAGAGACCGGTCCATCAAAATCCTTTCCAGATCAAAACCATATTCCTATAAAGAATAGAAAACCTTTTAACAATTTCGTTTACGTCATCATTGTAAGGAAGGGTTGTAAAGAATCCGTCTGTAAACAGTCTATGACAAATCATCTTTATCTAAATTTTTTCTAAGAACGAGAAATCCTCTTTGCTCCTCGAACGGAAAGAATTCTTCATTTTCTTCCCCACCCAAAATCCCCCTGCCCCATCAGACAAAGGCCACAAAAAAACGCTCTCTGCTTCACCGCAGAAAGCGTTCGTCTATGATTCTGCCCGTGATTTCACGGGAGATCCCATTCCTGGCGCTTGCCGATCTCTTCATACACCACAGCATGGGCCTTTGTGAGGCAAAACACTGTCATGGTGCTGTCTTCCGCCACTTCCACATTGGTTAAAGTTTCACGGAACGATGCATCCATGGCGCGCCGCGCCTCTTCCCGGGGATCTTCTGCAAGATCTCCGGTGATGCGGATCCAGCTCTTGTCTGGATGCACCGCAGCGATGGCGATCCGGGATGCGCCTTTCAGCCATTCGTACCTCTCTGTGTCCCGGTCCGCCATGACGCAGATATGTCCGTCAAAGGCGCAGACTTCCCGGAACGGTGCCGCCAGCGGCGCGCCGTCTTTGTCAGCGGCAATAAAAAACACGCCGCATTCTTTCAAATATTCCAATACTTCATCCATCCTGGTCTCCTCCCTTTTCCGTATTATACCGCCCCTTGGGAAAATGAAAAAGCGCCGCTGGCGGCGCCCTTTTACCTGCCTCTTGACAGGGTGGTATTCACTTTATTTTCCGGTTTGGCAGAAATGCTCACGATCTCGCTGCGGATCTGTTCCATCTCCCCATTATTTTCCGCGGTGAGTTCCTTCAGCACCACCGGCGTACCGTCTTCATTTTTGAGAGTCGTCTCAATTTCCCGGCTGGTCCGGCTGAAAGTAAAAGTCACTTCCCGGCCTGTTTCCTTACAGGTAATGGTGAGCCGCCCGCCGTCGGCCACTGCCGTCCCGGTGAGGCCGCCGTCAATTTCCCTGGCACCGCGCTGCGTTTTATGCTCCACCAGGATCTGTTCCCCATCCTTGGTGAAAGTGAACGTTTCCAGATTCCGTATGCGGTCGCCGGACCAGTTCGTCCCGGCATCCTGCACGCCCCACCAGGTTCCTTCCCAGGGTACGGAGAAAAAAGGAATCGCGCAGCCGCCAAGCACCGCTCCCGCTGTGACGGCCAAAGCGGCAAGGAAGCCGTAAATGAGTCGCTTCATAAAGAATCCCCTCGTCAAATGAAATAGATCAACCGTTTTTACGCGTATTTTGTTTATTATACTATATGCGAAGCGTTGTGGAAATGGGAAACCTGAAATTTTGTCCTGCTGGAGTAGACAAGAGGCGCGAGGCCCTCTCTGTGCGGCAAAAAGAAGGGCCCTCTCCCTGTACAGCCAGGAAAAAAGCGGAACATCCCGGAAGATGCGCCGCCCTTCTTTTCATCCCTCTCGTTTAATACCACTCATTGATCCAATTTTTCTCTCCTGGAAAAGCGGCTTCCAAAAAATGGAGGCCCTCCGTTGCTTCCCGCTCCTTCCGGGCATGGCCGGCGCGGAGAAGCTCTTTCATGGTTCTGGCGCCGAAGAGAAGCTCTGCCGCAGCGCCGATGCCCATGGAAAACTGGGGCGCCTCTTCTGAAAGTCCTGCGCGGATCACCGGCGCGCCGTCATTTCCTCTGGATACGGACAATGCATAATTTCCTGTATTTTCCGGCAGGAGGGAATCTTCGATATGGATGACAGCTTCCCCTGCAAGGCCCGACGGCGCGGCGCACCCGTCAAAAGCGCGCGCCGCATTGGTGAGGCGGGCCATCATGTACGGAAAGGTTTCATTTTTGATGTACCGGTGCTCCGCGCCGCCAGGCCAGTCATAGTAGGACCGGTCATCTTCCGGTTCCTGCCACCAGCACTGGTCCACTGAGCCCATGTGCCCTGCCATGTAGGCATAGAGCCCGCGGCGGCCCCGTTCTGAGGAAAAAGCCATTTCCGAGACAGTGAGCTTTCTCTCCCCGATGGAATAGAAAATATATCCTGCCGGCCCCTTGTCATCATATACCACTGCGATGTACCCTTCCGCGAGCTGTCCCTCAATGAGGCGCTCCCAGTCCGCTTCCCGCCGCAGGGTAAAGCCGTGGCGCTCCGCCGTATAGGCCTGGTAGATCTGGTCCAGCAGAGGCCAGCCGGCGGTCCCTTCTATGACAGAAGCGCGTTCCGCCTTTTCCCCGATTTCCGCCAGGTACCGCGGCGGCGCCTCCCGCTCCCACTGGTGGGCGTAGTAAGCAAATCCGAGAGGCCGGTAAAAACTGCCGTCAGAAGGCATGAGAATGTCCGCCCATTTTCCTGCCTTCCGGGACGCGCGGAACGCCTCCGCCAGAAGCTGCCCCGCATAGCCCCGGCCCCGCGCCGCCGGATGGGTCGCCACCCCGACGATGTAATCCGCTTCCCGCGCCTGCCCGCGGAGGCAAATCGTATAGGGCCGCAAATGAAGGTCACAGGCGATACGCCCTCCCGCCTCCCCGACGAGCACTTCCTCCGGGCGGTACACCTTCTCAAAATACCAGTCAAAGAAAGGATCTCCAGGACGTTCGAAGCAATACGCCCACAAGCCCTTCACCGCCGCCGTATCCTGCCGCCCTGCGGGGCGCACCTGCAATGGTTCCATGAAACGCTCCTTTCATAAAAACAGGAGGCACAGAACACTGCCCTCCTTTTTTATCATTATTCTGCCAGAGAAATGTCGTATTTTTCCGCGAAATGATCTGGATGGTATTCCATCTTCGCCTGGCGGAGCCCCGGCACGCCTACATCTTCTTCGCGATTGACAAATTCCGTATCAGCAAATTCATGAATCAGGAAATCCCGGTTAATCGCCTGGTAGAGACCGCGGATCCCCGGATTGGCCTTCTCGAAATGAATATGGGCTACCCGCTCATTGAGAAGCGTCCCAGTGGTGAACGCTTCAATTTTCCCATAAATCCGGATGAGCGCCCCTTTCGTGCCGAGAGCGTCCCAATTTTTGAAATTCAGGTCGATCGCTTTCTCTTCCTCTTCAATATCACCGTGCCGGGCGAACCATTCTGCCAGCGCCGCCCGGACCTCATCCATATTCTCATGGGTCACCGGTTCATACTGGTAATCCGGATACTGCCGGAGAAAGCCATTGAGATGATTCTTCTTCATGCGGAATTTCTTCCCAGGAAGATTGATCATATCGCTGGTCTTATAAATATATTCCCAATTGTCCCGGTCTTCCTTTACGGTATACTTCCCCGGATGGAGCTTCTCGATCTGCTCCACCACCCAGGGAGAGGCCCCTTTGATCATGAAAGGCTTGCCGAGCGCAGCGAGCTCTTCCCGCACAATATCGAGGCCCCGGGAAAAGGGAGCGCCCTCTCCGGCAAAAGGCGGCATGAAATACGCCTGATCCCCCCGGCCGGCGCGGACGAAAAGCACGCCGTCTTCCACAGCCCACATGGTGCCGTACGCGTGCTGCCACAAAAAGAGAGTGTCAAAAGAGCAGTCTGCCTGCTCGTAATGATGCTCTCCGAAGAAACTGTTGATATAATCCTTATCTTCCATACGGAATGGTTTAAAATCCAGCATAGAGTCTCCTTCCAAAAAACGCGCTCCGCCGCATGCTGCTTCTATATTTAGAAAAATTTCAATCTAATTTATTGTACCATACCAGGAAAAGAGCTTTTCCATAGAGGATAGTCATGGTCCTATCTCGCAAAAAGAAGAAGCGCCCCTTCCCTGCCCCATGTTGTACGCAGACAGTGAACAGAAAAAACAGGGCTGTCTCTTATCTATACGGGCTTTTTCTCCCTTATTTTCAAAAAATGCGGACAAAATACATAAAACTGGACAGACTCCTTTTTATCCACAGGAGAAATTCACACCATTCCACAGGAAAACTGTGAAAAATAGAGAGAATTTTTCCCGGTTTTACAGGCTTTTTCCAGAAGGTCAGAAAATCTGAGCCCAAGTTACTAACAGTTATTCACTTTTTTCTGTGTACATTTACAGTGGACAATTGAAATTTCCATAGGTTTTACGCGGCCTTTTCCATTCTCATACAAATGTTGTTCATAAGTCTGTGAACAGTTGTGGATAATTCTGTGGAGAACTGGGGACAAGTGAAAATATACCTTCTTCTATGATTTATAGATGTCCCCTTATTGTCCTATACCGCATTTTATAGTATGCTATGTAAAGTATATTTCCAGATTCCGCAAAGGGGGATTCCCATGAGCGATAATGCCATATTAAACGCGTCAGATTTTCTCGGCACAGAAGACGGCCTTCTGTCTTTCATGATGGGCAATATTCACCATGCCATCACCAATCAGGTCAACCGGGTCTTTTCCAAGTATGACCTGACACTGCGCCAGGTGCTGGTTATTGCCTATCTTTTCAATCATGAAAAGAATATTGTCACCCAGAAGACATTGGAAGACTGCATGCATCTGTCCAATCCGACCATTACCGTGCTGATCCAGAATATGTGCAAAAAGGACCTGATCAAAAAAGAGAAAGATCCGGAAGACGGCAGGAAGTACCGGCTCACCCTCACCCAAAAAACAAAGGAGCTCTGCGCGAAAGCCTTTGCGGAAATGATCACTGAAGAGCAGCACATATTTGACGGCGTGACCACAGAAGAAAAACGCCAGCTCCGGCTGATCATGGAAAAACTTGAAAGAAATCTGGGCTTCTCTTCTACAGGAAAATAGAACACATAGAAAGACGGACTCTTCCTTAGAGGGCCCGTCTTTTTTGATGCGTACAAGGAGAAACGCGGAAGGAATACGGCACGCCTGCCGGCAGGCGCACCAGGCAGTCAAACCGCGAAACAGCGCCGCCTTTCTTTCACGTCCCTTTCTCCTTTTCCTCCCTTAAAAAATATTTCGATTTTTTTCGATTTACCTGTTGCATTTCCTTTTTTCCGTGCTATAATAAAAACATAAATCGAAGAAATTCGATTTATTGAATCAAATTCTTATTTCCCCACAAGGAGGACTACTATGAATAACGTATCCAAAATCAACACCTACATCGCCAATCTGGCTATCCTGAACGGTCAGGTACACAATCTCCACTTCAACGTGACCGGCACCAATTTCCCGGCAGTGCACAAATTCCTGGAAGACGTATATGACGAACTTTTCGAATACTACGATGCAGCGGCGGAGCTCCTGAAAATGCAGGGTCTCTATCCGCAGGTGAAGTATTCTGACTACCTCGCCGCGGCGACGGTAAAGGAATATGATTCGAAAGACTTCACCACCAGAGAAGCTTTCCAGATTCTCCAGGAAGACCTGCAGATCCTTACTGATCTGGCGCTGGCGATCCGCAAAGAAGCGGATGCGGAAGGCGACTTCGAATGGGTGAACCTCCTCGAAGACCACCTGGCATACTACAAGAAACAGCTCTGGTTCCTGAGAGCGTCTCTGGCAGGATGCGCCCACAGCAAGTAAGACCGGTCATTTCCTTTTTTTGAAATCTTTCCTCTCTCCTATGAAAGCGCCGCTTTTCAAAAGGCGGCGTTTTCGCTTGGTCCTTTTCCTGATCTATGGTCATTTCCTGTCCTTTCCCTATTGCGCAATTTCCCTTCCATCTTATATAATATAGGTAAGTACATAAAGCCTGTGTTATGAACAGGTACGCGGAAGAACGGCGGTCATCCCTATCGCCGTTCTTTTTGTTTTTCTGGAAAGGCTATAAAAATAAAAACTCCTTTCCTTTGTGAGGTGACCGATTTTGCATGAATTATTTGCGCACCAGAAAGAAATCAATGCCCTTCTTGCCCGATACGGTGTGCGCTTCGGGCTCTACAAGAACGGCGTCTTCCATGAGCAGCTCTTCCCTTTTGATGTGATTCCCCGCCGGATCAGCGCCGGTGAATTTGAGACACTCTCCCGGGGCCTTGCCCAGCGGGTCACCGCACTGAACGCATTTCTCGCCGATGTATATGGGAAGAAACAGATCCTCCGGGACGGCGTCATTCCAGAAGAATTCGTCTTCTCCTCAAAAGGATACCTTCCCCAGTGCGACGGTGTCGCCCCGCCAAAGGGGATTTATTCTCACATTTCCGGCATTGACCTGGTGCAGGCGGAAAACGGGGAATGGTTCATTCTGGAAGACAATCTGCGCATTCCCTCCGGCGCGTCCTATCCCATGATCGCCCGCGATCTCTGCCGCCGGGCGAGCCCTGCCACTTTCCAGGAAAATCATCTGGAAGACAACAGGGACTACGCCGGTCTTCTCCGTGCCGCCATGGACCATGTGAATACAGGAGGCATCAACGTGATTTTGACGCCGGGCCGGTACAATTCTGCCTATTTCGAGCATTCCTACCTGGCGGAAAAAACAGGAGCCGTCCTCGCCTCGGGCAATGATCTCTTCTGCGAAAATGACCGGGTCTACTACGCGGAATACAATGGGAAGAAATGCCAGGTCGGCGCCATTTACCGCCGCATTTCTGATGAATATCTGGATCCTTTCGCTTTCCTTCCGGATTCCCTCATCGGCGTGCCCGGCCTCTTCGACGCGTACCGCAAAGGCCATGTAGCCATCCTGAACGCTCCCGGCAACGGCGCTGCTGACGACAAAGGCATTTACTACTTCGTGCCGGACATGATCCGGTACTACCTCGGGGAAGATCCAATCCTGCGGAATGCCCCCACCTACCTGCTGCTCCATCCGGAAGACATGGCCTACTCACTGGAACATTTCGACGATCTCGTCTTCAAAGACGTGTCCGAAGCAGGCGGCTACGGCGTCGTATTCGGCCGGAGCCTCTCCGGAGAGAAACGGGACGATTTCATCCGCCTCTTGAAAGAAGATCCGCGGCGCTTCATTTCCCAGGAAATCATCCAGTTCCGGGATATTGATATCGTAGAAAACGGCAAAAAATCTCCCCGCAAAGCGGACCTCCGGGCCTTCGTCGTGACCGGCAGCACCACCACCGTCTGGAAGAGCGGCCTCACCCGTTTCTCCAGAGATCCTGATTCCTTCATCGTTAATTCTTCTCAGGGAGGAGGTTTCAAAGACACATGGGTATATTCTCCTTTGAAAAAATAGACAGCCTTTTCTGGCTCGGCCGGTATTCCGCGCGCACCCAGGACCTGATCCGGCTCTACATGACGAGCTTCGACCGCATGATCGACAGCGATGAAGAATGCTACAAGATGCTCTGCGTCAAACTGGGCATTCCTGATGTTTTCACCGACAAAGACGATTTCATCCGCCGATTTCCTTTTGACAAGTCCCTTCCTTTCTCTATCTCCGCCAGCGCTGCTGCCGCTTTCTCCAACGCCATGACCATGCGGGAATACATCGGCTCGGAAACCCTGTCCTACCTGCAGATGGTCATCTACGACCTGGACGAAGCAGGAGGCCACCAGAAAGATCCCATTTTCTACCTGCAGCATGGGGTGGACTACATCTACGCCTTCTGGGGGTGCCTGGAAGATGCGGTGGATGATGAAATGACCAGGGACATTGTAAAACTGGGCAAAAATTTTGAGCGTTTCGATATCGACCTGCGCCTCTCCCAGCCGCTGCCAGTCCTCGCAAAAGACTTCCGCCGCTTCGAAAACCGTCTCCGGAAATGCGACGTCGACAAAAACGAAGACGCCCTCGCCGACCTGGCCCGCCAGATGGACGCGGACATCCCGGACTGCCCCCTCGCCCTTTCCACACTCCATGAAGTTGTGATATTATAACGGCATGTCAAAACAGGGCGCCCATTCGCCGGATTCTGTCTGTGCCGTTGGGGAAGCTGTTAGCTGTTGGCTGTTAGCTGTTGGCTGTTAGTTGTTGGCTGTCAGTTGTTGGCTGTCAGCAATTCCGGTCAAGGCATAAGGCATACGATCTGTCATATGGAGCGGTGGAAAAAACAGACCGCAAGGTATGAGAAAGTGCGGGAATGCATCGTGCCATCCGCCTCAGGCCTCAGACCGCGGGCCCCGCCGCCCATGAGGCAGACGGCCCTTCCTGAGCCTGGCGTCCATGTCCCTATAGAAAAGGACCCCCTGTACTTTGCGCGCTTATCTCAACTTCCCCCATGCAAGGAGGCATTTCCTATAAAAACACTTCGCTTCACCTACTCCGCCAAATTCACCTACGGAGAAGAAATCACAAAACATCACCTCTACCTGCGCTGTTTCCCAAGGCCCTCCCCGTCGCAGCGGGTCAAATCGATGGCTGTTACCCTCTCTCCCGCAGCGGTCCTCTCATACAGTACAGACCCTTTCCAGAATCCCGCCGCCTCATGCATTCTCCAGGAACCGCATGACCAGTTGGAAATCACCGTCAAAGGAGAAGTGGAAACCAATACAGATCCGCTGCCCTCCCTTGACCGGATGCGCTCCCTCATCTACGGCGCCCAGTCCACCTTCACCCGCCCTGGAAGCGAACTCCTCGCGGCGGCCCGGTCCCTCCCGAGGAAAGACAATGATTTCCACATGGCGGAAATGCTCATGCACTGGGTGTGGAAGCGCATGACCTACACCCCCGGCGCCACCGACATCCACACCAGCGCCGAAGCGGCCCTGCGCCTGGGAAAAGGGGTCTGCCAGGACTACTCCCACATCATGATCTCCCTCCTCCGCCATTTCCACATTCCGGCGCGCTACATCGTCGGCCTCATTCCCGGAGAAGGCGTCACCCACGCCTGGGTAGAAGCCC
>CAUBUJ010000033.1 GCA_958439155.1 uncultured Veillonellaceae bacterium | reverse complement strand
CCATGAGAAGGCTGTTTTTAGCTATCACGAAAGGTGAGGAACTGCGGTTCCTGGGCCACCTGGATTTCCTCCGCACTCTCGAGCGGGCCATTATGCGTTCCGCCATTCCTGTGGCCTATTCGGAAGGGTTCAATCCCCATATGCGAATCGCTCTCGACGCGGCCCTCGGCGTAGGTGTCGCCGCCGACCCGATCTATCTGGATATCCGTCTGGACGGGGATATGCCTCTTACGGAAGTGAGAGAGCGCCTCGAAAAAGAACTGCTCCGGGGCATCCGCATCAAAGATATTATGGAAGCGGACCTTTCCTGGCCGAAGCTCATCAATTTCCTAAACGAAGACGTGTACGAGGCGGAAGGTCCTGTGTCCGGCGCTTTTGACAGGGAAGCAGTGCAGCGGGAAATCCAGCGCTTCAACAGTCTCAAGTCCTTTCTCTATGAACGGGTGACGCCGAAAAAAGTGCGCTCCATGGATGTCATTCCCATGCTGACTGAGCCTCTTTCTGTGCGGATTGAAAAAGACCGGGCCTATCTTTCCTTTGCTCTCGTCCGGTCCACCACAGGTACGGTGCAGCCGAAGGATCTGTGGAAACTTCTGGCAGAATCCTTCCATATGCCCTGGACCAGCGGGGAATTTGTGTGTACCCGGTGCGGTGTGTACCACCGGGAAGGAAATGCGCGGAAGACGCCTTTTGACGCAGGCGTATTTCCGGAGCCGAAAGAAGGAAAGGCTTCCCCAAAATGAAAACCCTTCTTTTAAGCGCCTGTCCGGAAGAGATCCGTCTCGCTGTGGTGGAAGAAGGACGCCTCACCGATTACATGACGGAACTCACCTCCCGGGAAGATCTGGTAGGGCGGGTCTATAAAGGGGTCGTGAAAAACGCGGTGCCCGCGGTGAGCGGCTTCTTTGTGGACATTGGCCTTGCCAAGAACGGTTTCCTCCGGGAAGAAGACTGCCTGCCCGGCGCGCATCCCACGGAAGGGGCTTCTCTTCTCGTGCAGGTGGTGAAAGACAGTACCGCCACGAAAGGGCCCCTTCTCACTGGAAAAATCAGCCTTCAAGGGAAGTATTCCGTGCTGCTCAATGAAAAAGGATTCATCGGCGTATCCCGGAAGATCCGTTCAGAAAAGGGAAGGCAGGCCCTGCGCCGCATGGCAAAGGAAATCCTTCCAGGCGGTGTGGGGCTCATTGTGCGCACCGCCGCAGGAGAGGCGCCGGAGGCGGAAGTGGAGCAGGAACTGCGGCGCCTCGCAGCGGCGTGGCAGGCCATCGGGCGGCGGTGCCGCATCACCAAAGCGCCGGCCCTCCTCTATCGGGGGAAGGATCTCACCGTCCGGGCGTGCCGGGAATTTCTGGATGACACCACAGACCGCCTTGTCACCGACGACAGAGCGAGCTTCCAGAAAATGGAGGCGCTCCTCCAGGAAGAAGCGCCGGAAAAGAAAGAAAAACTTTTTTATGAACCGGCGCCGCTCTTCCAGAAGTACCATGTGGAAGACCAGGTGAATGCCCTCTTTGACCGGGAAGTGCCCCTTCCCTCCGGGGGCTCTCTCGTTTTTGACTACGCCGAGGCACTCACCGCAGTGGACGTCAATTCCGGATCCTTCCGCCAGGACGGCATTCCCCATGGGGAAGCGGCGTACCTGGTGAACCGGGAAGCGGCGGAAGAACTGCTCCGGCAGGTGCGCATGCGCGGCATCGGCGGCATGATTCTCGTGGATTTCATCGATATGGAAAAAGAGAAGCAGAAAGAAGATCTTCTCGCGCTTCTCCGGAAAGGGGCCGCCCGGGACAGAGTGACCACGGTGGTGCTGGGCATCACCAGGCTGGGCCTTGTGGAAATGACAAGGAAGCGCACCACCCACCGGCTGATGCAGAATTATTATGAACCCTGCCCGGTGTGCGGCGGCACCGGCATGGTGCCTTCCGAAGATACCATGGTGCTGCGCATTCACGAAGCGCTTGCCGCGGCGAAGGCACAGGGCACCCTGCCCGGGGCGGTCCTCATTGAGTGCCATCCAGCGATAGCCCGGCGCCTGGAAGAAGAGAAAGAAAAGTTCCGTCTCGTAACCATGGCGATGCGTCCCGTCCGGATCGCGGCGGTACCGGGAATGCGCCGGGAAGTGTTCAGCATTCTCGCCGATCATTCCCCATTGTAAAGGAGTTTATATGGTAGATATTCATTCAGAAAAAGAATTTGACCGCTTCGTCGGGGAAGCGCCGGGATGGGTGCTGGTCGATTTTTATGCCAACTGGTGCCGGCCCTGCAAGATCATGGCAACGGTCCTGGAACGGCTGGAGCCGGAGATGGAAGGAAAAATTGAGTTTTGCCGTCTCGATACGGAAGAACTGGAAGATCTGACCGAACCGTTCCAGCTGGTCGGCGTGCCTACTTTTATTATTTTTAGAGGCGGGGAAGAAAAAGGGCGGATCGTAGGATATCATGACCGTCCGTCGTTCAAGGAAAAACTGGAAGAAATTCTGGCATCTGCCCAATAAAGACGGCGGCGCCTCTCTATGCCTCCCCTTGCTTTTCCGCGGAAAATAGGGTAAAATTCTTTCTTGTGGAAAGACGGATTCTAATGGCATGGGGGAGCCGGTATTTCTGCGGAATCGGGCATGCTGGTCTTCATCATGTCCTTGCATTACACATGTCCTTTTGGTATAATGTGTAAGAATAAGCGTAAATTTTGGAAATGAGGTGCAAGCAGTGAAGAAGGGAATCCATCCGGATTATCATCCTGTCGTATTCCGCGACATCGGCGCTAACTATTCCTTCCTGACCCGTTCTACGGCTACATCCAATCAGACCGTAAAGTGGGAAGACGGCAACGAATACCCGCTGATCAATATCGATATCAGCAGCAAGTCCCATCCGTTCTATACAGGACAGCAGCGCTTCGGTAAGGCTCGCGGCCGTATTGAAAAGTTCAACAAACGTTACGGCAAGACTTCCGACTGAAAAACAGGGCATGGCCCTGTTTTTTTATACCCTTTTATCTTGTGCTATACTGATATGTGATTGTCCGGGAAAGGAGGAAACGCCATGAAGAAAGGATCCTTCCATTACGGAGGGCAGGCAGTGATCGAAGGAGTCATGATGCGGGGACCGGAGGAAATCGCCACGGCGGTCCGCAGGCCTTCCGGCGGGATTGAAACGCATATAGAATCTATCCGCGGCGGAGGCGCCTTCTACGGCCGGGTGCCCGTTCTGCGGGGGATTGCCGCGCTCTATGAATCACTCTACTACGGCATGAGGGCCCTTCTTTTTTCAGCGTCCTCCGCGGGGGAAAAAGAAATGACGAAAGGGGAAATGGCTCTCACCGGGGCGGCGTCTCTTCTCGCAGCGGCAGGGTTCTTTTTCCTCCTCCCTACGGCGGCGGTCCATTGGATGGGCGCCCTCTCTGGAAGTCCGGCCCTCCAGAATCTGGCAGAAGGCTTCCTACGGCTCGCGCTCTTTCTGAGCTACCTCTGGGGTATTTCCCGGATGGACGATATCCGCCGCGTCTTTGAGTACCACGGCGCCGAGCACAAGACCATTTTCTGCTACGAAAAAGGCCTGCCTCTCACGGTGGAAAATGTGCGGAAACAGTCCCGCCTCCATCCGCGGTGCGGCACCAATTTTCTCATGATCGTCATGGTGCTGTCTATCTTTGTCTTTGCTTTCTTAGGCTGGCCGGATCTCTTGACGCGTCTTGTGTCCAGACTCGTGCTGATTCCGGTGATCGCAGGCCTTGCCTATGAATGGCTGAAGTTTGCCGCCGATTCAGAGAGCCTGCTCGTCAAATGGATGAACCGTCCAGGACTGTACCTGGAACTCCTCACCACGAGGGAGCCTCATGATGACCAGATCGAGGTGGCTATCGCCGCTCTGTCCGCGGCGGCCCATATCCAGGCAGCGGCGCCGAAGGAAGAATCTATACCAAGTGGAATAAAGGAGGACCATGCCTATGCAGGCTGATCGTTTGCAAGCGATGGAAGACCGGTACCAGTCGCTCGAAATTGAGCTGAGCGATCCTTCCGTGATTGCCAACCAGGAAAAATGGAGAGCCCTTTCAAGGGAACACGCCGGTCTGGAAGAGACCGTTCTGACCTACCGGAAATACAAGGAAGCGGAAAAGGCCGCCTGCGAGGACAAAGAGATCCTTGGGGATCATGGATCGGAAGACCTCCATGACCTGGCCCGGGAGGATTTGAAAGCGCGGGAGACGGAGATGGAAAAGCTCGATAAAAAACTGCACCGTCTCCTCATTCCGAAAGATCCCAATGATGAAAGAAATGTGATTCTCGAGATCCGCGCCGGCACCGGCGGAGAGGAAGCCGCCCTTTTCGCGGCGGATCTTCTCCGGATGTATCTGAAATTCGCCGAGCGCAAAGGGTGGACCACGGAAATTACCGACGCCAATGAAACCGAGCTGGGCGGATTCAAAGAAGTGACCTGCATGATTCACGGGAAAAATGCCTATTCCCTTCTGAAATTTGAAAGCGGAGTCCACCGGGTGCAGCGCGTGCCCGATACGGAAAGCGCCGGCCGTGTCCATACGTCGGCGGTGACCGTTGCCATTCTGCCGGAAGCAGACGATGTGGATGTAGACATCAACCGGGATGACCTTCGCATCGACGTGTACCGTTCCTCCGGCGCCGGCGGGCAGCACATCAATAAAACCTCCTCGGCGATCCGCATCACCCACCTGCCCACCGGGATGGTGGTGACCTGCCAGAATGAACGGAGCCAGCGGCAAAACCGGGAGAAAGCTCTCCAGATTTTGAAATCCCGGCTCTACGCGGAAGCGCTCTATGAGGCGCAGGCGAAAACCGCGGCGGACCGGAAAGGACAGGTAGGAAGCGGGGACCGGTCCGAGCGGATCCGCACCTACAATTTCCCACAGGGGCGCGTTACAGACCACCGGACGAAGCAGACTCTGTACAAGCTGGACCAGTTCATGAACGGCGATATGGATGAAATTTTAAACGGCCTCATGGAGGCGGATATGGAACGGCGCATGAAAGAGGCGGATGAACATGGGCGGCACTGATTTTTGGACCGTGCAGAAACTTCTCCGCTGGACCATTCCTTATTTCCAGAATCACCACATTGAGGAAGCGCGCCTCGACGCGGAGCTCCTTCTCGCCCATGTGCTGGGAAAGCCCCGGATCTATCTCTATACCAATTATGACCAGATCATGAACCGGGAAGAACTGGCCCGGTTTAAAGCGCTCATCAAACAGCGGGTGGACGGCTGCTGCACGGCAGTGCTCATCGGGACGAAGGAATTCATGGGAATTCCTTTCAAGGTCAATGCCCATGTGCTGGTGCCCCGGCCCGATACGGAAGCGTGGGTAGAAAAGATCATCCAGGAATTCCGTCCCGTGCCGGATATAGAGATGGCCGATCTCTGCACGGGAAGCGGCGCCATTGCGGTGAGTTTCCTCTCCTTCTGCAAAGGAGCGAGAGGCGTAGCCACCGATATTTCTCCGGAAGCGCTCCAGGTGGCGATAGAAAATGGGGAAAGCGCCGGTCTTTCCAGGCGCCTCGAGTTCCGGGAAGGGGATTTCCTGGGCGCCCTCAAGGAAGGGGAAACTTTCGACGTGATTCTCACCAATCCGCCCTACATTCCTGAGGGGGACATTGATTTCCTTGCGCCGGAAGTGCGTCATGAGCCGCGGATCGCTCTCGCCGGCGGGGCGGACGGCCTCGATTTTTACCGGCGCCTCGCAGACGGGGTGGTGCCCTTTTTAAAACCGGAGGGACTCGTTGCGGCGGAAGTGGGCGCGGGCCAGGCGGAAGCGGTGAAGGCGCTTTTTGCCGGGGCAGGGCTCACCAGGCTGGACATCATCAAAGATTACGGCGGCATTGACCGCGCTGTCTGCGGGCGGCGCCCTGCCGCGGCAGAGGAAGCGGAAAAGAAGGAACCATGAAGACAAAACTGGTATCTGTGAAAGATGCGGATTTTGAAGAGGCAGTGAAAGAATTGGGAGAGGTCATCCAGAGCGGCGGCCTGGTGGGATTTCCTACAGAAACGGTGTACGGTCTCGGGGGGAATGCTCTCGATCCGGAAGCGGCGAAAAAAATCTACGCCGCCAAGGGACGCCCTTCGGACAATCCCCTCATTGTCCATGTCCTGGACATGGCCCAGGCGGAGGAGCTCGCGGCGGAAGTGACGCCCCTTGAGAGGCGTCTTATGGAAGCGTTCTGGCCGGGGCCTTTGACCATTGTTTTCCCGAAAAAAGACATTGTGCCCATGGAAACGTCCGGCGGGCTTTCTACCGTGGCGGTGCGCTGCCCCTCCCATCCGGCGGCGCGGGCCTTAATCGCGGCTGCGGGCGTTCCCATCGCGGCGCCGAGCGCCAATATTTCCGGCAGGCCCAGTCCCACTACGGCAGAAGATGTAGTGAATGACCTGTCCGGACGGATTGAGGCGGTCATTGACGGCGGGCCCTGCGAGATCGGCCTCGAGTCTACAGTGGTGTCCTGCGCCGGCGGGACCATCACCATTTACCGGCCCGGCGGGATCACCATGGAAATGCTCTCTTCCTACGGGCCGGTGGCCATCGACAGCGCCCTTGCTTCGGGGAGCGCCCATCCTCTCGCGCCGGGTATGAAGTACCGCCACTACGCGCCGGCATCGCCCATGGTGGTCTACGCGGGAGATACGGGAAAGGTGGAGGAAGAAATCCTCCGCGCCTCCCGGGAAGGAAAACGGTACGGCTACTTTGTAAGCCGGGAACTGGCAGACAAGCTTCCCGCAGGTTCTGTGGTTTTCGTCTGGGGCCGCCGGGGAAGCCAGAAAGAAATGGCGCGCCGCCTCTTCTCAGGGCTCCATTATTTCAATACCCATCCGGTGGAAAAGATCATCGGGGAAGGAACTACTACGTCCGGCATCGGCCTTGCCATTATGAACCGCTTGACTAAGGCCACGGGATATCATATCATTATAGAGAAAACAAAATAAGGAAAGGATGATTTCCAGAAAGCAGGGAAATCATCCTTTGCCCTATCAGCGGAAGAACGCTGACTTTTCCATCACAACGCGGGAAAGTCAGCGTTTTCTTTAAAAGAATGGGGGAGAGCGAATGAAAATTGCCATTGCCAGCGATCATGGCGGATTTCCTTTGAAAGAAAGCCTGAAAAAGCACCTGGGCGAAAGAGGCACTGCCTATGTGGACTGCGGAACAAACAATACAGAATCCTGTGATTATCCGCTTTTCGCGGAAAAAGCGTGCCGCCTCGTACAGAGCGGGGAGGCGGACCGGGCGGTGCTCGTGTGCGGCACCGGCATCGGCATGTCCATGACAGCCAATAAAATGAAGGGCATCCGGGCAGCGCTCTGCGGGGAGACCTTCTCCGCCCATTTCACCCGCGCCCACAATGACGCGAACGTCCTCTGTCTCGGCGCCCGCGTGACCGGGCCGGGGCTGGCGGATATGATTCTCGACGAATTCCTTGATACGCCTTTTGAAGGGGGACGGCACCAGCGCCGCCTCGACGAAATGGCGGAGATTGAGAAAAAGGGCTGAGGCCCTGGATAGAAGGCATACCATGTATGAAGATTTGAAGAAAGAAGCGGCAGCGGCTCTGGAAGAACTGATCGGGATCGCAAAGTTTCACCAGGGAGATCTTCTCGTGATCGGCGGGTCTTCCAGCGAGATCCGCGGCGGCCGCATCGGGAAGGACAGTTCCTATGAAGTGGGTACTGCTGTGGTGACCGCTCTCATGGAGACAGCCGCTTCCCATGGCCTGCGCCTGGCCTTCCAGTGCTGTGAGCACCTGAACCGGGCGCTCGTAGTGGAACGGGAGACGATGGACTATTTCGGCTATGAAGAAGTGACGGTCGTGCCCTGGCTTCACGGCGGCGGGTCCTTTGCGACGAATGCGTACTATCATTTCAAAGATCCGGTGGTGGTGGAAGAAGTGAAAGCCCGGGGAGGTCTCGATATCGGCCTCACCATGATCGGCATGCACCTTCGCCGGGTCGCCGTGCCGGTGCGCCTCGTGAACAACCATGTAGGGGAAGCCCTCGTGGCGGCGGCCCGGACCCGTCCGCCTCTCATCGGAGGCGAGCGCGCCCATTATACAAGGGAATGAGCCAATGAATCCGGCAGGCTGGTCCTGCGTTTTCAATATACATCTAAAAACGGCATCCCGGAAGACAGGGTCTCCCGGAGAAAAAGAGCCGGAAAGACAGCGGAAGGAGCAGAAATATGCAGCATTTAAAAGATGATAAGGCCGTGTACAGCGCCATTCAGGAAGAATTGGGCCGTCAGAGAAACAAACTGGAAATGATCGCTTCTGAAAACATTGTAAGTTATGCCGTAATGGAAGCGCAGGGGAGCGTGCTCACCAACAAGTACGCCGAAGGTTATCCGGGCAAACGGTACTACGGCGGCTGTGAATACGTGGACAAAGTGGAACAGATCGCCATCGACCGGGCGAAAGAACTGTTCGGCGCCGATCATGTAAACGTACAGCCTCATTCCGGCTCCCAGGCCAATTTTGAAGTGTACTACGCCCTCTTGAAACCAGGCGACACCATGATGGGGATGAACCTCACCGACGGAGGCCATCTGTCCCACGGGAGCCCGGTCAATATTTCCGGCAATTATTTCAATGTCGTGCCTTACGGCGTGCGTAAAGAAGATGAACTTCTCGACTATGACGCCATGGAAAAGACCGCCAAAGAAGTGCGGCCGAAGCTCATCATCGGCGGCACCAGCGCCTATTCCCGGATCATTGACTTTGAAAAAATGGCAGCCATCGCTCATGAAGTGGGCGCCCTCTTCATGGTGGATATGGCCCATTTCGCAGGCCTTGTAGCCGGCGGGGAATACCCGAGCCCGGTACCCTTTGCCGATATCGTGACCACCACCACCCACAAGACCCTCCGCGGCCCCAGAGGCGGCATCATTATGTGCCGCGAAAAATACGCGAAAGCCATTGATAAATCCGTATTCCCCGGCATGCAGGGCGGTCCGCTCATGCACGTCATCGCCGCAAAGGCCGTCGCTTTCGGAGAAGATCTTCAGCCTTCCTTCAAGGAATACGCGAAACAGATCCGGAAGAACGAAAAGGTTCTCTCCGATGAGCTCCAGAAGAACGGCATCCGCGTCGTATCCGGCGGCACCGATACCCATGTGCTCCTCGCGGATATGACCGCCATCGGCATCACCGGCAAGATCGCCCAGAACGTGCTCGATGAAGTGGGCATCACCTGCAACAAGAACACCATTCCTTTCGAAAAACTCTCTCCCTTCGTGACCAGCGGCATCCGTCTCGGCTCTCCGGCTCTTACCACCCGCGGTCTTGTGGAAGAAGACTTCAAGGAAATCGCCGATATCATCTGCGCCGTGCTGAAAGCGCCGGAAGATGAAGCGGTGAAGGCTGACGCAAAAGCAAGAGTGCATAAGATCTGCGTGAAATACCCGCTCTACGAAGACTATTAATCCATCCATTTCATTGGCTTGCGATGATCAAAGAAGATCCTGCCCCTTTTCAGGGCGGGATTTTCTGTTTTTATAAAAGAATTCTGCTTTCCCTTTAGAAAGGATGACCAGCGATGAAAAAAGAGCATATACGTATGGCAAGCGAATCAGATGCGGAGCGGCTCCTCGCCATTTACGCGCCGTACGTGGCGGAAACGGCAATTACCTTTGAATACGATGTGCCTTCTGTTTCCCAGTTCCAGGAACGGATCCATCATACCCTGGAGCGCTATCCCTACCTGGTCTTTGAAAGGGAAGGCCGGCCCCTGGGCTATGCCTATGCTGGCCCCTTCCAGGCGCGCGCTGCCTACCAGTGGGATGTGGAGACCTCGATCTATGTAGAGAAAGATCTCCGCCGCCAGGGAATCGGGAAAAAGCTTTACGCTGCGTTGGAAGAGATTCTCAAGGCGCAGCATATTCTCAATGTGAATGCCTGTATCGCCTGCGCCCCTGTGGAAGATCAGTACCTCACCAACAGCAGCGAAGCCTTTCATGAACGGCTCGGGTACCGCCTGGTGGGAAAATTCACCCGGTGCGGCTATAAATTCGGCCGGTGGTACGACATGGTATGGATGGAAAAACTGCTGGGAGACCATAAGAAAGATCCTCTGCCGGTGCGGGCGGCGCGGGATGCAGCAAAAGAAATGCCGCGCTTCTGAGACAAAGGGGGCCTCTATAGGGGTCCCTTTTTGTTCTCCTGTCTGGAAGAGCGTTTACAATTTTGACGGTTTGTATATGGCCTTTTGGGGCCCTGTTTACATCCCCTTGTTATACTTTGGAAAGATTCTATTTCCATCGACTGGAATAGAGCACTATGTCCAGAGGAACCAGGAGGATATGTTATGACTTTCGAGGAGAATGTAAAAAGAACAATGATCGCAGGACTGGCAGCGGCTGTGCTGGGCCTCACCGTTGGGGCAGCGGTGCTGGCGCCGCTTCACGCGGAGGCAAAGGTACAGTATGATGTATTTGATTTCGAGGCGCACCGCGGCGGACGGGACGCGCGGCCGGAAAATACCCTCTACGCCTACGCCTATTCTATGGAAATGGGAGCAGCCACCATTGAATGTGACATGCAGCTCACCGCGGACAACAAGATTGTCATGAGCCACAATCCCATTCTGAACCATGAAGTGACCCAGGATAAAAACGGGAAATACATTGAAAACGGCAAGTACGATATCCGCACCATGACAGCGGATCAGGTGAAGCAGTTCAATGTAGGCCATATCGATCCCGATACGGAGTACTACAAGCTTCACGGACTCACCCAGATCGGCCATGACGCCCAGATCCCAACTCTCGACGAAGTGTTCCAGCTGATCCAGAGCTACGGCGACAAGAATATCGTTCTCAATATTGAAACCAAGTCCTATCCGGACCCGGACCATCCGGGATATAAAAACAATCCCGATCCGGCGCGGTTCGTGAAAGTTTTCAATGACACCGTGAAAAAGTACGGCATGGAAGACAGAGTGGTGCTCCAGTCCTTTGACTGGCGGACGCTTGTGGAAATGAAGAAGCTCAATCCCCGCATTTCCACATCCGCCCTCTGGCAGGTTTCCACTTCCTGGGAAAAATACGGAGATAAAAAATCTCCCTGGCTCTCCGGTCTCGATATCAAAGATTTCCGCTATGATCCGGTCAAGGCGGCCAAAGCGATCGGCGTGGATTTCATTTCTCCTTACTACACAGACATTTCCAAAGGGGACGTGGCGGAAGCGCACAAGCTGGGCATGAAAGTGGTGCCCTGGACCGTGAACAATCCGGAAGATATGAATATGCTCCTCGATATGGGCGTGGACGGCATCATTACGGACAAACCGTGGGTGCTGAAGGAAATTCTCCAGAAGCGGGGCATTGCCATGCACGCGCCGGTGGTCAATCCGGACAGCCCCTACCATACCGGGACAGATCATAAAGATGTGAAAACAGAAAAGGTGAAAGACGGCCGGGACGCGGCGTACTAAGCGCTTCGTGACGCCGGAAAGGACTCTTCTCCGAAAGGGGGAGAGTTCTTTTTTTGCCCTGGACTCTCTCATATATGGGATTTGCACAGGTGTGATACAATAAAAATGCAAATAATTACCGTTTCCTGACATAACGGATCATTCGTCAGGATTTCTTTACATATCGCGGAGTCATGTATGCTGAAGCAAGTGAAACATATGCGTATCATGTGGGCGGCGGCGACGCTCATTCCTTTTGGGATTGCCTTCCTTCTGAGCTGGCTTTTCGGCTCGCCTGGAGGCTGGCAGATTTCTTCCCAGATCAAAATGTTTTTCCTTTTCCTCCAGATCGGTTTCATTACGGCTTATTTCGCAAGCCGCCATCTCTACAAAGCGGCGGCGAGCCTCTGGGGGACGATTCTCTTTTTGTGGGTCCTCTCTTTAGTGGTGCCCTATCTCGCGTCCCAGACAAATCATCTTCTCGACATGGCGGATACCACCTTTGAGATGAGTACGCCGCTCTATCTCTTTTTGTCGTGCCTCACCGCGGCGTGGCTCCTTCCCGGACGGGGACGCATGCCGGCGCGGGTGATCTGCCTGGTGCTCATTTTCTGCTATATTTTCATCCAGTTCACCTATATCGGCTACTACCTGGTGGCCCATTCCCTGCTGTCTCTCAATATGATGCTTGCTCTGGCGCAGACGAATATGAAAGAGACACTGGAATTCGTCCAGGTGAATATTCCTTACCTTGGGCTGGCGGCAGGCGTGGCGGCGCTTCTCTGTCTCGGGTGGATTCTTTTCCGCATGAGCAACTGGAGCTTCGTGCGGATGAATTCCATGTCGCTCTGGGAGAGAATAGCCATTCTTGGACTCTTTCTGCTAAATTCCGGGATCGCCGTGCTTTCCGCGGCGGGCACCCAGATCGCTCATGTGATGACGGAAACGAAAGAAACCCTCGACAGTTTCCAGCAGTACCAGCAGATTTTGGAATCGAGAAAGCAGCTCCAGATCCACGATCCGGCGGTGCTGGAAAAACTGAAAGCCGTGCCTGACGGGGTATATGTGCTTGTCGTTGGGGAGTCGCTGAACCGGGATCATATGAATGTGTACGGCTATCCCCGGAAAAATACGCCCTTCCAGACAGAGGCCGCGGAAGATACGGCGCATTATACTTTTTTCGACAATGTGTACGCCTGCTATACCCAGACGGTGCAGGTCCTGACCTATGCCTTGACGGAGAAGAACCAGTACAATGACGTGGCGCTCACTGACGCCTATTCCCTCATTGATATGGCCCGGGCAGCGGGCTTCAAGACCACCTGGATTTCCAACCAGTCTCGGTACGGCGTGTGGGATACGCCGATCGGCGCCATCGGTTCTACCTGCGATACCCAGTACTGGGTGAATGAATACATCGGCACCGATGTGGTGACAAAGGATTATGACGAGGCGCTCATTCCGTACCTGCAGAAAGTGGATCCCCATAACCGGCGCCAGCTCATTGTGATCCATCTCATGGGAAGTCACGTGAGCTACTGGGACCGCTATCCCGGCTCGTTCTACCGGTACCCGGTGGATCCGTCCAAACCGAGAGACAATGCCCAGATTATGAATGATGAATATGACAATTCGGTGCTCTACAATGATTATGTCATGCAGGGTATTATGAATACGGCGGTCCACGAGCTCCGCGCCGACGGGGTGCTCTATTTCTCTGACCATGGAGAACAGGTCACTGCCCGGCCGGGACACAATGCGGATATGTTTGATTTCACCATGGTCCACATTCCTTTTTGGACCTACATGTCCGATCGGTACCAGCGGATCCATCCGGACACGGCGGCGCTCATGCGGAGCCGGGTTCACCTGCCTTTCACCAACGATATGCTTTATGACACATTCCTTGGCTTTATGGGCATTCACGATGGCCATTATGACAGCCATGCCGATCTTTTCGGCGCTGGCTTCAACAAACAGGTGGGAGACCTTTTCACCATGTATGGCAATGTGATGGTGTCCGACGACAAGGAAGGGCTGGAATTTGGAAACCGGGCGATCCGGGCGCTCACTTTCCCGGAAGATGAAATCAGAAAAGAAGAAACGCTGACCTATCCGGCGCCGTCAGGGG
>CAUBUJ010000032.1 GCA_958439155.1 uncultured Veillonellaceae bacterium | reverse complement strand
ATACTGCTGTGGGGATATAGTTTTTGGGAATGGGCCCAGGAAGCTTCCCCTTGAAAAATTGCTTGCGTTTATAAGTTATCCGTGATATTATTATTCATAATAAATAGTCAGGAGGGATTGTATGAAAAAGACAACAGCTGCCATCTGCGGCGCGCTTCTCCTTGCGGGAGTGATGACGCCGGCGATGGCTATGGATTCGGAAACCTTATTATCCAAGCCGGAGAGGTACCGCGTGGTCTATGCCGATGAGGAACAGACCGTGTATGCAGACAAGGAGAGCCTCCAGTCCATGGCGACCCGGGATTATCCGGGAAGCATTGAGAATCTGTCTGCCGTCTTGTATGTAGAAACGTACAAGCCCCGCCGGGATGCCATGGATTTTGAAAATGGCTCTCTCGTAGAACGGATCGATGAATATACGGTCCGCCTCCACGGCAATAAAGCAAAAGGATTCTATTCCATGGAAAAGACCTATGCCGCTTCCTATGACAGCCGCGGCAGGAAACTCCTCAAAACAGGAGGCGTCCATTGGGATGCGGAAGCGGAGGATCTCTACCCTGCGCTCTTCCGCATCGCCCATTTATAAGGAGGAACATAATGAGACAGATCTATGCACTGATGGCGGCTGCTCTTCTGGCAGGGGTGCCTGCCGCGGGGATGGCCATGGATTCACAGACGCTCCTTTCCGATCCGGCAAGGTACCGGGTCCTTTCCGCCAGTGATGACGAAGTGGTCTATGCGGATATGACCACCCTCCGCGGCCAGCAGACACTGGATTACCCGGGAAGCATTGAGAATATGCATGTCACCCTCTATGTGGAATCGTATAAAGAAGATCCAGACGCTTTTGATTTCGCCAGGAATACTCTCGTTTCGGGGATCCGGGAATTTCATGTGAAGATCCACGCCGACAAGCGGGACGGCCAGTATGCCATGAAAAAAGAACTGACCGCTTTTTATGACAACAAGGGCGTGAAAAAAACGCCGGATAGTTTCCTCAAAGCGTACCGTCTGGACGCGGACGCGGAAGAACTTTACCTGCCGCTTTCCCGTCTGGAACGGCTCCGGAGCCTTTCCGGGCCGGCCAATTTTTAAGCAGCAAAAAAGAGCTCCCTGTGGTGAGCTCTTTTTTACTGGCTGATTTTCTTATTTCCGGATCCACACCCGGCGGATGATGTCCTCCCCGTCTTTGGGAGCGGCCTCTGCTTCTATGCTGCCGAAGGGCATCTGGGCGATCAGCTTCCACTCTGCCGGCACCTGGAAAAGATCCTTCACGGCGTCGTCAATGACTGGATTGTAATGCTGCAGATTGGCGCCTACGCCGAGAGAGCGAAGGCCGGCCCATACATTGAACTGGAGCATGCCGTTGGCATGATTGGCCCAGAGAGGGAAATTTTCCGCGTACCGCGGGAACTGGGCTGCCATGGCGCTCACTACAGATGTATCAATGAAGTAAAGCACCGTGCCGTAGGCGGCGCGGAAGCCGTCAATTTTTTCTTTCGGCACCTTGCCGCCGAAAGCGCGGTCAATGGCGTCCCAGAGGGCGTCCTGCTTTTCCCCGGCGGCGACGATTACCCGGGCGCTTCTCATATTGAAAGCGTCAGGCGTCAGAGCGGTCACTTTTGTGATCAGGTCCATTACATCCGCTTCCGCCGCCGGAAGGGAGCGGCCCAGCACATACTGGGTGCGTCTTTCTGCCAATGCGTCTATATAATTCATAAGTACCTCCGTGCATCTTCATTGAAAATATTCAATCAAAAGGATAGGTTTATTATGTCATGAAAGGAGCGGGAAAACAAGTACGATATTTCAGGATACCGGTATCCTTGGAGAGAGTATGGAGCCGGAAAAAATCATGAAATTTCCTTGACTTTTTTTACAGAAATTAGTAAAATGTTCCTTGTGAGATTTGTCCGGACACCACTAGCCCCGGAGGAAGGATGGAATCTTGCAGTCAGTATTTAAGGAGGAAACAGCATGAAAGATACATTTATGGCCAATTCGAGCAATATCACTCGGAAATGGTATGTCGTTGACGCCGAAGGTAAAACTCTTGGCCGTCTGGCTGCAGGGGTTGCAGAAGTCCTTCGGGGAAAAAATAAAGTCACCTTTACGCCTCATGTGGATACCGGCGATTATGTCGTTGTGATCAATGCGGACAAGGTGGTACTGACCGGTAAGAAACTGGTGAAGAAAGTATACTTCCACTACACCGGTTATCCCGGCGGAGATCGTTACACCAAAGCAGGGGATATGCTGAAATACAAGCCTGTCCACATGGTAGAACGCGCTATCCGCGGGATGCTTCCGAAGAACAAGCTCGGCGATCAGATGTACAGAAAGCTCCATGTCTATGCAGGCGCTGAACATCCGCACACCGCGCAGAAGCCGGAAGAACTGAAATTTGATATCCGTTAATACCAGAAGGGAAGGGTAAAATAATGGCAGAAGCTACATACTACGGCACAGGCCGCAGAAAAACATCCGTTGCCAGAGTCCGTCTGGTACCGGGACAGGGAAACATTACAATCAATGGCCGCAGCCTTGATGATTACTTTGATCTGAAAACACTGGAACTGATCATTAAGCAGCCGCTGGAACTGACCGGCACCACCGCTGCGTATGACGTCGTTGCCAACGTACAGGGCGGCGGACGTACAGGCCAGGCAGGCGCTATCCGTCACGGCATCAGCCGCGCGCTCCTCGAAGTCGACGGCGACTACAGAAAAGTACTGAAGAGCGCAGGTCTCCTGACCCGTGATCCCCGTATGAAAGAACGTAAGAAATACGGCCTCAAAAAAGCGAGAAAAGCAAGCCAGTTCTCCAAACGTTAATCCTTTTTGGAAGGATGGAAAAGATGCACAGAAATTTCTGGGCATCTTTTTTTATTGCCTGTCAAAGTGACGCGCCGTGTCCATGCCAATCGGTATAATGCAGAATAGAACAGGGGAGAGCCCTGGGAAGTCACGGAAAGGATGAGCGCCATGAACAAAATGGATTACGATGTGTCTCTATTGAAGAAGCTGGTTGGGTCGTTTTCCGACGCGGAATACATGGAAGAGGAGTGGGAAGAGATTGTAAAAACAGCCCGCATGGGGAGCGCGGAGAAGCTCTGGAATTGTCTCAAAAGGTTGTCGGATGCGGAATATACCGGGGATGAGGTGAGAGACATGATCCATCTCGTTTCGGAAGAAAACAAGAAATAGGAACGCCGCAGGGTGACTGGAACGATCCGGTCATCTTTTTTTGTGTCCCGCCGGGGGAAAATGGAATTTCCCCGGCCTTTCCCGTATAATAAAGAGCGTATGTAAAAAGAAACGATGATAGATGCACCGGGAATTCTCCCCGCCGTGGGAGGGCCCGCCGCATGGGTTTGGCAGGGAGTAAGGAATGAAGCTGCTTCGTCTCATATTGCAGGGATTTAAGTCGTTTGCAGACCGCACAGAAATCACTTTTTCTGACGGTCTCACCATGATCGTAGGGCCCAATGGCTGCGGAAAGAGCAATATTTCCGACGCGGTCCGGTGGGTGCTGGGAGAGCAGAGCGCGCGGAGCCTCCGCGGGGAAAAGATGGAAGACGTGATTTTCTCCGGCTCTGCTTCGAGAAAGGCGAAGAATGGGGCAGAGGTGACCATGGTGCTGGATAATTCAGGCCATGAGCTGCCTCTTGATACGGCGGAAGTGTCTGTGACCCGGCGGGTGCTTCGCAATGGGGACAGTGAATTCCAGATCAACCGCAGGGACTGCCGGCTGCGGGATATTACGGAACTCTTCGCCAATACCGGCCTCGGACGGGGGACGCTGGCCATTATCGGACAGAACCGGGTGGACCAGGTCCTGTCTGCCCGGCCGGAGGAGCGGCGCGTCATATTTGAGGAAGTCGCCGGCATCAGCCGGTATCGCATGCGGAAAGAAGAAGGGCTGGGCAAGCTCCGGCGCACCGCGGACAATATGGACCGCGTGAAGGATTTGATGGCGGTCCTGGAAGAGCAGCTCGTCCCTATGGCGGAAGCCGCGGAAAAAGCGAAGCGTCTGAAAGAACTCCTTGGAAAGAACCAGGGCCTTGAGGCGTCGCTCTCTCTTTTGAAACTCTCTGCGGTCCGCCGCATGCTGGCCCGGTATGAGACGGAATGGAGAGACGGCGTAGATGAAAAGAACCGCTGGAATACGAAGCTTTCCATGACCGATGCGGAAGGGGCGGCGCTTGCGGAAAAGGCGGCGGCCCTGGAAGAGGCGTGGCGCAAGGCAGGCGAACGGGCCCGGCAGAAGCAGCGGAATATGGACCAGACCGGCGGGGATTACCGCGTGAAGGAAGCGGCGTTGTCCCATCAGAAAGAGGAGATCCGCCGGCTTACGTCCCTCTTGACGGAAGGAAAGGAACGGATTCAGGCGCTGGGTCTGGAACTGGAAGAGGCCAAGGTGCGCCGGGACGAGGCGGAAGAAGCGCTCCGCAAGGATAAGGCGCTCCTTGCCGCAGGAGAAGAAGAGTCTGCCCGCGCGGCATCTGCCGTCAAGGAGGCGGAGCAGGAATACCAAAGGCTGACCGCGTCAGCCCGGGATAAGCAAAGCCGGCTCGCTTTCCTTCTCCAGCAGCTGGATCACAGCAGGGAGGAAACAAAGCGTCTTGCCGGAGAAAGAGAGGCTGCGGAAAAGGATCGGGGTGAGGCAGCGCAGAAGCGGGCTGCTGCAGAAAGCGAAAGGGATAAGGCTCTTTCCCAGGGAGAGGCATGCAGGGAAAGTCTGGCAAAGCTCACAGAAGAAGGGAAGAAGCAGAGAGAGGCACTGACGAAAGGAGAGCAAGCAGAGGAAGGACTTCAGGCGAAGCGGAGCGCTCTCGCAGCTCGCCTCGAACGGGCCCGGTCCCAGCGGGCCTATCTCGAGCGGGCTGACAGGGAATATGCCAATTTCAACAATGCCTCCAAGGCGGTGCTGACCGCGAAAGAAAGCTGGCGGCGCCATGTGCGGGGCGCCCTGGGGGATCTCCTCCATGTGCCGGCAGCGTATACAACGGCAGCGGAAGCGGCGCTTGGCGGGATGATTTCCCATATTGTGACAGATACAGCCAGCGGGGCGGGAGAAATCATCCGGTGGATGAAAGCACATCATGCCGGACGGACCACCTTTTATCCGCTGGACGTGATGAAGCCGCGCTATTCGGACCGTCTCGAACGGCAGGCCATAGGCGAGCCGGAAGTCATTGGCATCGCTTCGGATCTTTTTGGCTGTGATCCTGATGTGGAAGACCTGAAGCGGGCTCTTGCAGGGCGGATCCTCATCGTGAAGGACCTGGACGGGGCGCGGCGCGTAGCAGGCAAGTACGGCCAGCGTCTGTACCTGGTGACGCTGGACGGGCAGATCATCCGTCCGGGCGGCGCCATGACAGGGGGCTCCATGCGGAAAAAAGAAAATACATTTTTTGGGAGAAAAGAAGAAATCGCGTCGCTCCTCTCCGGGGAAGAAAGCATGTCCAGGGAGCTGGCCTGCCTTGACGGAGACCTTGCCAGCAGGAGAAAGGAAAATGAAGCGCTTGCCGCTGCTGTAGAAAAGATCCGTACTGCCTGGCAGGAAGCGCATGTGCGCCAGGCGGAATGCCAGGGACGGCTCACCGGGATCGGGGAAGCGCTGTCCCAGGCGGCGGAGGCGGAAAAGAAGGCAGAGGCCCTTCTGCAGAAACTGACAGCCCAGGAAGGAGAGGAAAAGAAACGGCGAGAGGCGATTCTTGCGGAAAAGGCCCAGATCGGCATGATAGAGGGCGTTTCTGACGCGCCGCTCACGCAGTGCCGGGACGAAGCCGCTTCCGCTGCCGCGAAGGTGGCCGATCTCCGCGTGGCCTGCGCCCGGAGTGAGGCACTCCTCGCTTCCACCGGCGCGGAGGCAAAAGAAAAGGGACGAGCTCTCGCAAAGGAGAAGGAAACAGCGGAAGCAGCCCGGGCGGAGGCAGAAGGGAAAGAAAAAGATGCTCTCGCCATGGAAAAAGAAATGGAAGCGCTGTCCTGCCGTTTTGAAGCGCTGAAAGAAGAATGCGCCCGCGCAGGGCAGGAGGCAGAGCGTCTCCGGAATGAAGCAGATACCCTGGCCATAGAGAAGAGCAAGAGCGATGCAAAGAGAAGAGAGATCCAGGACGGGCTTCTCGCAGCGGAACGGAAGCTCGCAGAAAAGCAGGTCCGCATTGACGGGGAAAAGCGGCTGGAACAGGAAGAATTAGGGAAACTCGCTGCCCGGGGACTGACCGAGAAAGAGGCGGAATCCTACCGCCGGCCTGGCAACGCGGCCGAGCTCGGAAAGGAACTGGCGGAGAATCAACGGCGCATGGAAGAATTGGGCCCGGTCAATCCCAACGCGGGAAAAGAGTATGCCCTGGAAAAGGAACGGTACCATTCCTATGAATTGCAGATGGAAGATTTGGCCCGCGCCAGAGACGATCTGGAAAAAGTGATCCATCAGATCGACCAGACCATGGCCGCTCATTTTACGGAAGCCTTCGCGGCGATCAATGAAGAATTCCAGCGCATTATGAACCTCATGTTCCAGGGCGGGAAAGGGCGGCTTGTCCTGACAGACAGAGACCATCCCCTGGAAAGCGGAGTGGAGCTCTACCTGGAACTGCCCGGCAAGAAGCAGCAGCCCCTGTCGCTCATGTCCGGCGGGGAACGGGCTCTCACGGTGATCGCCCTTCTCATTTCCTTCCTTGCCTACCGGCCGGCGCCATTCTGCTTCGTCGATGAAATTGATGCCGCCTTGGATGACGCCAATGTGGAGCGCTTCGGCAGGATGATCGGGGAATACCGGGAAAAGGCGCAGTTTATCGTGATTACCCACAGGAAAAAAACCATGCAGTTTGCAGATACGCTGCAAGGGGTTACAATGAAAGAAAAAGGTGTGTCCACCTTAGTGACTGTCCATATGAAAGACTATATCAAGGAGGCGTAACATGGGATTTTTTGACAAAATTAAAAAAGGTCTGGCCCGGACGAAGCAGAGTCTGATCAAAAATATTGAAACTGTGGTGATCGGCTACGCGAAAATTGACGATGATTTCCTCGATGATCTGGAAGCGGTGCTCCTCACAGGGGATCTGGGGGTGCGCACCACAGATTACCTGATGCGCCAGATCCGCCGGGGCGTCACGGAAGGGCGCATTTCCAATACCAATGAAGTGATGCCTTACATGGAAAAAATCGTAGCGGACATGCTCCGGGAGAAGCCCCAGCCGGAAGAGGGGACCCATCATCCGGAAGTGTACCTCGTGGTAGGCGTGAACGGCGTGGGCAAGACCACCACCATCGGGAAACTGTCGGCGCAGATGCACAAGGAGGGAAAGAAAGTCCTGCTCGCCGCGGCGGATACCTTCCGGGCGGCCGCGTCAGAACAGCTCACCATCTGGGCCAACCGCACCGGGGCAGACATTGTGAAGCACGCCGAAGGGGCCGATCCGGCGGCGGTCGCTTTCGACGCTGTCTCCGCGGCAAAAGCGCGCGGCGCCGATGTAGTCCTCATCGATACGGCAGGCCGTCTCCAGACGAAGGTAAATCTCATGGAAGAGCTGAAAAAAATCAGCCGTGTCGTGAAAAAAGTCATTCCTGACGCGCCCCATCAGACGCTCCTCGTACTGGACGCCACCACCGGGCAGAACGCTGTATCCCAGGCGAAAACCTTCGGCGAGATTGTGCCTCTCACCGGGGTGGTGCTCACCAAGCTGGACGGCACCGCCAAAGGGGGCGTGGTCCTCTCCATTACAGAAGAGCTCCATGTGCCGGTGAAGTATGTAGGTCTGGGCGAACGGGAAGACGATCTGCAGAAATTCAATCCGGAAGAGTTCGCGAAAGCTCTTTTTGAAAGTGATGATCACGTGCTGACGAAGAGCACGAAAGTGTAAGTGAAAGGCGGCATTGCGCGGGAATAGGATCCTTCTTTCCCGGGCGGGCCGCTTTTTATGGAGAACCGTATGGAATTACAATGGACAGTCCCGCCAGGCGCGGCGATGATGCTCCGCAGCTTCATCCGCGGCCGGTGCGGCCTTTCCGCTTCTCTATGGAAACGGATCAAGTGGCACGGCACGGTCCAGGTGAATGGGACAGACGTGCACAATGCGAAAATGATCGTCTCTGCCGGGGATGTGGTGCGCTGCTCTTGGAGCGAGGACAATGAGATCGTACCGGCGGACATTCCCTTGTCCATTGTGTACGAAGATGAATGGCTTCTCCTGGTCAATAAAGGACCGGGCATGATCATCCATCCCACGCACAAAGACATCCATGACAGCCTGGTGAACGCGGTGGCCGGGTATTTCCAAAAGCGCGGCATAGAAGCGGGGATTCATCCGCTGTACCGGCTGGACCGGAATACTACAGGCCTGGTGCTGGTGGCCAAATCTGCGAAGGTGCAGTATGACCTTTCCCATAGCCATGACCAGATTGTGCGGCACTACATCGCGTTTTCTGCGGGACACCTGCCGGAGCAGCACGGACTCATTGATGCTCCCATCGGGAGGAAACCTGGGAGTATCGTAGAATGGATGGTTCGGGATGATGGGAAAGAAGCGCGCACCGCTTATACCGTGCTCGCCAGGGGCGGCGACTTCGATGTGCTTCGTCTGCGGCTCTACACAGGCCGCACCCACCAGATCCGCGTCCACATGGCGCATCTGGGTCATCCCCTTCTGGGTGATGATTTTTACGGCGGCCCCGCCGGGCGCATGCAAAGGCAGGCCCTTCACGCGGCAGACCTGTCTTTCCGTCATCCCGTGACAGGGAAGTCCCTGTTTTTTACAGCGTCTCTTCCGGATGATATGAAGGCGCTCCTGCCGGCAGGGGAGAAAGAAGGAGAATGATGATCGAAGAGAAAAATGGGATTTCCTATGTGACATGGTCCCTGTTTCAAAAGGCGGGGTCTGTGAAGGCGGCCGTAGCCTCCCGGAAGGGCGGCGTGAGCCAGGCCCCTTTTGATAGTCTCAACATGAGTTTTTCCACTGGCGATGATCCGGAAGCGGTCCGGGAGAACCGGCGCCGCTTTCTGTCCCTGCTGGGCATCGATCCCGTGTCGGTCATCAGCTGTCACCAGGTGCATGGCATTCATATTGAAGTGGTGGGAAAAAAAGACTGCGGCCGGGGGGCGCTCTCGCCGGATACGGCGGTGCCCGCCTGCGACGGCCTTTTGACAGAGGAGAGCGCCGTGCCGCTCACTATGAATTTTGCGGACTGCACACCCCTTCTTTTCTATGACCCGGTGCGCCGCGCCGCAGGCCTTGCCCATGGAGGATGGCGTGGAACGGCAGGGAATATTGCAGGCGCCATGGTGCGCCTCATGAAAGAACGGTGCCGATCGGATCCGGCGGATATTCTCGCTGCCATCGGTCCCGCCATCGGCCCGTGCTGTTTCGAAGTGGGAAGCGACGTAGCGGACGCTTTTGGCCGGCTTTTTTCCAGAGAGGATATGGAAAATCTTGCCGAGCCGGAGAGGGGAAAAGAGGGAAAATTTCTTCTGAACCTGCCTTTGGCCAACCGGATGCTTCTCCTCCGGGCAGGCCTTGCGCCGTCTCACATCGAAGACGCCGGTCTCTGCACTTACTGCCATGATGACCTCTTTTATTCTTACCGGAAATCCAGAGGAAAAACAGGGCGCCATATGGCTGTCATTGAAATGGACTGATTTTTTCCTTCCTGGTTTGACAGGCTGCGCTGGTAGTGGTAGAGTAGGTAAAAATCAGTAAAAGCAATGCGAGGAAGGAAAGAGTAAGAACATCAGAGCCTTTATAGAGAGTCTGGCCAGGTGAAAGCGGACAGGGAATGATATTCTGAAGTGCATTCCTGAGCAGGCGGGAGCAGAAAGCGAAAGCCCTTATGCCGCCCGGGAGACGCCCGATACAGCGCAGGAGTATGGCAGTACTCTCAAAGTTCCGGCACAGCGATGGCCGGATAAATATAGGTGGAAACACGAGGCAGCTCGTCCTGTAAAAGGACGGGCTTTTTTATTTTTTCCTCCATGCCACAGCCATACTTCATGAGGTCATGCCGGCAACGGCACGGCGAAGAAGGGTGGAAACACGAGCAGGCTCTCGTCCCGGGGATATTCCGGGAGGAGCCTGTTTTTTGATGAGGAGGACAATATGGAACTGGATGAAAATACAAGAACACTGGCAGAACTGGTACTGGGAACGGAGGCGGGAAGCCGGCCTGATCTGGTTGACGCCGTGCGGCGGGCCTTTGCTGATTATGCCGCGGCGTTTCTCGCGGGGAAGAAAGAAGGAAAGGTACAGCGTCTGGCAGGATTTTTGGGGACCCGTCCGGGGAGCCGCCAGATGATCGGATTTCCCTACCGGGTGCCGCCGGAAAACGCGGCGCTCCTCTATGGCTTCGCTTCTCATTATCTCGATTTTGATGACGCCCAGGCCGATGTGATGGGCCACTTGTCGACGGTACTTTTTTCGGTACTTCTCGCCGCGGTCAAGCCGGGAGACAGGGCAGAAGATTTCATCAGCGCCTATCTTGCCGGCGCTGAGACCGCAGGCATTCTGGGGCGGCTCGTCAATCCGGCCCACAAACGGCAGGGATACCATCCTACAGCGACCCTGGGTCATCTGGGGGCGGCAGCGGCGCTGGCACGGCTCAGGAAACTGACGCCCGGCGAGACGGCCCAGCTCCTGTCACTTACAGCGACCCAGGCAGCGGGCCTGGAGATTGAAGCAGGCACCGATACGAAGCCCCTTCATCCAGGATTTGCCGCGCGGAACGCTCTCTTTTCCTGGGAGCTTCTCCATAAAACGGGACTCACTTCCAGCGTTGTCCCGTTGAATCCGGTGAACGGCTGGGTGAAAACGGTGACTGGAAAAGATCTGGTTTCCTCTGATTTCACAAAACACTGGCTGGCTCCCGGGGAAATCATCGACCCCGGTCTCTGGATGAAAGCCCATCCCTTCTGCTCGGCTGCCATTTCCGGCGCCGCCGGCTGCGAGAAGCTCTATGCCGAAGGATTCCGCATGGAGAATCTGGCAGAGGTGGTCTTCCATTTCATGCCCGGCGCGGACCTGTCGCTCCATTATGCCCATCCGAAGACGGGGCAGGAAGGACGGTTTTCCATGGAATACGTAGGTTGGCAGATTCTTCATTTTGGAGAGGTACGGGACTCCCTCTTCCTCCTGGACCGGGTGCCGGAAGAATTTGAGGAAGCCCTTCCCCGCATGCGCCGTGTGAATGACCTGCCCCGGGAAGGACAGGCAGTGCGCCATATCGCGGTCACCGTGAAAGATACAGAGGGCCGCGCCAGACAGGCCGACGTGCGGGACCCGGCAGGCTCTCCAGAGAGACCTTTTACAGAAGAGGAACTCTTGGGAAAACTCTCTGCTGCCGCAGGAAAAGAAGGGGCAGCGCGGATCCTTAAGGGGCTGAAACACTGGCCTGACGGAACGGGGGCGGAGATTCTTGCCCTCTTCAGCGGCCTCTAAGGAGGTCAGCGCTGTTTTCCGGTTTTTTCTTTCATGCAGAGATCCGGCGCAAATAAAAAGGCCGCTCATGGCGAGCGGCCTTTTGCATTGGCTTCCTTATTTTATTTTCTCTCTCCAAAAATGCGGAGCATGTAAAGGAAGAGATTGATGAAGTCCAGGTACAGCGTGAGAGCGCCGAGGATCGCAATTTTCTGGCCTTCATCAGTAGCGCCGGTATCATGGGTTTCCGCGATGCGGCGGATCTTCTGGGTATCATAAGCGGTAAGGCCTACGAAAATCAGAATGCCCGCGTAGGAAATGATCAGTTCCAGCATGGTATTGTCAAAGAAGAAATTTACCACCGTGGCAAGGATGATGCCGAAGAGCGCCATGAGGCAGATGCTTCCCATGCGGGAGAGATCGGTCTTGGTGACATATCCATAAAGGGACATCACCGCGAAAGTGCCGGCAGTAATGAAAAATACGGAAGCGATGGAAGTCATGGTGTACACCACGAAAATGGAGGCCAGCATGAGGCCGTTCATAATGGAATAGACCAGGAACATTGCCGCCGCTTTTTTGAGAGACATCCGGCCGATCGCTGCGGACAGATGCCATACGAGGGCGATCGTGGCAATGAGCAGGCCCCACATGCCGATCTTGGTGCCGGCGAAAATGCCGAGGAGCACCGGGCTGGTGTAGACCGTGTAGGCGGTAAAGCCTGTAATGAGAAGGGCAATGGCCATCCACGTGTATATATCCTTCATGAGGCCGGGCATATTGATCGTAAGCCCGCGGCTGACAGCCATTTCATTATTGAATGAATTCATCGAAGATTCTCCTTTCTGAAGAACGAATCATCCTTTTCAGCTTGAATAAAAAGGAAACCGCGATCCATCATTTCCTTTTAAAAGTATTGTATCATATACAGTAGAGAATGGAATATAGAAACCCATAGAAATTTTTCATTACAGAAAAGGAGGAACCATGATGAAAGTCTGCTCCGGAGGAAAGGTCTATGATGTACCGGCAGGAACCACCGCAGGAGGGCTGCTGCGGCTTCTTGGAAAGGAAGCTCCTGCCGGCGCGGTACTGGCCAGGTGGGACGGTATGGAGCACAGCCTCCAGAGCGCGCTTCCAGGCGGCGCGGATGTATCCTGGGTGGGCCGCGCGTCGAAGGCGGGGTACCTTGCCGGGCAGCGGACCCTCGTGCTGCTCCTTCTCGCGGCGGCGCGGAATCTCTATGGGGAGGGCGCTGATATGGAAGTGAAGCATTCCCTCGGGGCGGCCCTGTACTGCGAGTTTACCGGAGGCCATATCCCGCTTGCCCGGGAACTTTCGCGCCTGTCAGAGGAAATGCGCCGCATCGCCTCCTTCCATGCGCCCATTACGGAGCGGCTTGTGACGAAAGAAGCGGCAGAGGCGGCGCTTCTCGCGAAGGGAAGAACGACGGAAGCGGCCATGGTGCGTGCCCTCTCGGTGGATCATTTTTCCATTTACAGCCTCTGCCACTCAGCGGATTATTTTTTCGGCCCGCTCTATGAAAACGCAGGAAGCGCCGGGGACTTTGCCCTTGTGCCGTACGCACCGGGATTTCTCCTGCGTTTTCCCGAGATGGGGCAGAAGGAAATCGGTCCCTACCGGGAAGAACCGCTTTTCGCGAAAGTCTTTCTGGAAGCGGAGCGCTGGGGGCGGGCCGCGGGATGCCGCCATGTGATGGAACTGAATGAGGCGATCCAGAATGGGGGAATCGCCGATCTCATTGCCATGGCGGAAGCGCTTCATGAAAAGAAACTGGCCCATCTGGCTGATACCATCACGGGAAAGGATCCGCACATCCGCCTGGTGTGCATCGCCGGGCCGTCGTCAGCGGGGAAAACCACCTTCATGAGACGTCTTCTCATCCAGCTTCGTGTGAACGGCGTACGCCCTGTGATGGTCTCGCTTGACGATTTCTACAAAGAGCGCCGCCCCGGCGAGGACAGGGAAGCCATGAATTATGAAGATCTGGAGGCGCTCGATGTGGATCTGTTCCAGACCCTCGTCGGTTCCCTTCTGGAAGGGGGAGAGGAAAGGCTGCCTCATTTTGATTTCAAGTCAGGAAAACGGAGCTGGTCTCGGGAGACATACCGCCTGCCTCCGGGGGCGCCGGTCATGGTGGAAGGACTTCACGGGCTCAATCCGGAAATTTCCCATTTTGTTCCAGGCTACCAGTGCCTTCATATTTACCTGGGCGCGCTCACCCAGCTTTCCATTAACCGGCACAACCGCATTTCCACATCAGATACGAGGCTCCTCCGCCGTATGGTGCGGGATGCCCGGGAGCGGGGAATGACCGCGGAAGAGACACTCCGCACCTGGAACAAGGTGCGCCGCGGGGAGGAAAAGAATATTTTCCCCTTTCAGGACCGGGCAGAGGAGATTTTCAATACGGCCCTTCTCTATGAACTGCCGGTGCTGAAAAAAGAGGCGGTCCCCCTGCTGCGTTCGATCACGAGAGAAAGCGGTCTTTACGGAGAGGCCCGGCGTCTTCTGGAATTCCTCGCTCCTTTCCGGGAACTGGACCAGTCTGTCGTGCCGGATGCGTCTATTCTGCGGGAATTTGTGGGACGCCGCCGGTAAGGGCTTTCTTTTCCCTCGTTGCATGGATGCCGGATTTTATGTATAATAGTTATAACGAAAA